>JAAXVX010000175.1 GCA_013335275.1 Bacteroidales bacterium | reverse complement strand
GCCGCAGGGTACCTTTTGCCTGATCCTGCCAAAAATCCGTTCAGGAACGGGAAACTCTATACCGGCGATCTCGGCTATGCCGACAAGGACGGGTATATCTATATTGTGGGAAGAGAAAAGGATTTCATCAAACCCAGCGGCTACAAGGTCATGGCGGCAACAATTGAACACGTCATTCTTGACATGCGCGAAATTGCCGAAGCCGCCATTGTCGGAGTTCCCCACGACCAGCTTGGAGAAGCGGCTAAAGCCTTCGTTGTGCTGAAAGAGAACGAAAGGATTACCGCAGAAACCATACTTGATCACTGCAGGAAAAAGCTCCCCATCTACGCAGTCCCATGCGATATTGAATTCATGACTGGTCTACCGAAAAATTCTGCCGGTAAGGTCATGAAAAACGCATTGACCTGATGACTATGATATGCTCCCTTTATTTCAGAAGATTCAGTGCATGCCGAATTTTCTCCTTTACCGAAGCGCCTTCTTTCGGAGGCGGCTCGTATTCGGGCATATCTGACATGAGGACACCTGTTTTTTGATCGTATGGTTTCTCCACTGGTCTTTTTTCAATCACCAGAATGCTGTCATAGTAATGCAGAGAATATGCCGACCTTGTAAAATCGTTAACCTGCAGCTTGGGACTCTGAGAGTGCCAGGCATTGATTCTGTCGATTAAGTTCTTGCTATACTCGATAAAGGATTCCGGCTTCTTATAGCCTCCGCCCCAGTCCGGCCAGTAAGAGGTATGCAAATCCTCACATAGATAGACCCCATTCTTGTCGATGAATGGAAAAAGCTCCTCAAAAGTCGCTATTTGCTGCTTCATTGTATGACCACCGTCGTCAATAAGGATATCAATCCTTGGGATTTTTGCTGCCAGTGATTTAAGGAATGTCCTGTCTTCCTGGTCGCCTATGAATATCTCGACTCTATCTTCCTCGAGATTCTTGCACATGGGGTTGATATCAATGCCGTAGATCCTGCAGTCTGGGCCAAAGTAATCCTTCCACATTTGCAGCGACCCTCCCTGAAAAATCCCGAATTCAAGAATATGTACATCCGTGCCTCTGAAACGCGAAAAATGGTGGTCATAAACTTCAAAATAGTGCATCCACTTGTGGATAAGCCTGCCCGTGTTTTCGGTAAAATACTTTTCAAGGTCATTCATTTTTCTGGCGATTTAAAGTTAACAGAAACAAAACAACCAAATACTTCACAGCTCCATTTCCTTACAAAATTGAATCCCGAAAAAACAACTAAATCAAAGACTTTACCATACTTCTCTCCACAAAACGCCAATCCCCCATTAATCTCTGAATGTAAAAACTTGGAAGTACTTTGTACTGTCAACCATATACCAAGTATTTCTTACGGTATAGGCAACCAATGAATTAAACCTTTCCGAAGAATTTTTCATCTCAATAAGCTGAGGCTGCTTCTCCATAAAAACAACCACTTTCTTTTTTGCGATCATATACAAAACATCGTCACTCCTATCATTTATTTCACCATTAAATACCCAGTCAAGGGCGACCGGTGACTTGGCGCCTGCCAGATAATGCGAAGCCGGCATACCGGGAAGTATTTTGAAATTATGACCATATCGATCAACCAAGGAAGCGAACTCATGATACTTTTCATAAGTTTTTTTATCCACCCTGATATAACTCAATTTCGGAAACACATCGGAAACAGAATATGATATCTCTGAACGAACAGGGTTGCAATACGGCTTCTGATATGCCATAAAATATACGACAAAGCCAAGACAAAACATATATACGGCAAATCCATTCAAATTCTCAACATCAAAATAATACTTTGATGCAATAAAAAAGGAGTACAGTAAAGGCAAAGAAAACAACACAGGGCTTGGATTACCCCAACTTATTCCGGAAGACCATGAGATAAAAACAAGAAAACCGAAAACAAGCCATTTTTTCTCCATTTCAAATAAGTCCAGAGAGAGCAGAATACTTATAACAAAAAGCACAATCGCAACCTTATCCGAAAAAAAGACAAACACGCCAGCATCCCCCTTGTAAAACACTTTATAGGCAAAGAGAATTAGCGGATATAATAAAAGAATCGTTATAAATATATATGGAAGATATTTGCCAATATTTTTATAACCGGTATTTTGTTCGACTCTTTTAAAAAAAACAACAAGAACTATCAGCAATAAATAATATACCGAACTAAGCCCTACATAATTAAGAAGTCCTGCAAATAGAAGATCGCTAATTTTCGTACTTCCCGTAGTCAGATCTAAAAAGCCACCTAATGCGCCAAATCGATACAGCAAATATATGTATGCACAAAGCATAGCAAGAAAAGTCAATACAGACAAAACTGCTTTCTTCCAATCCTTGCTTACAAGCGATATAAACAGAATTCCGGCTGCAGGTATAAGATAAAACGACTGCTTGCATAATGCGGAAAGTGTCAACAATATTGTTCCTGCCATAATAAAACCCGGAGAAAGCGATCTGGTAATCAGATATGCCCCTGCTGATGCAAAAAATATCCCATCGACAGTGTGCCAGGGCATAGGCGAAAAACTCCCAACTGAATAGACAAACCCAACTGAAGCAAGAAGATATGGGTCTACATACCATTCGAGGTCTTTCCTAAAAGCGTGTTGTATTGTATATGCACCAAACAATGAGGAAAAACCCATCATCACATAGAAAAGAAATCTCTCAAAGATAATCTGAAGGTTTTCAGGAACAAGATACAAGGTTATCACATGAAGCAACGGCGAGAGCGGCGGCCTTACAAGTATAAAATCCCTGTATGGAACTTCACCATTGAACATTCTCCATGAAAGGGCGAGTGTAAAGCCATCATCAGCGTCATTGATACCGTAAAAACCATAGAGGAAAAAGTAACCGACAACGACAAGGCTCCATAACGCAATACCATATCTTCTTTTCATCCCGGATCGGTTTTATAGATACATTGCAAATCGATAGATCACAGATTCATTTTTTTAAACAGGAAATTCGGTATGTGCACAACCAGAATCATTATGTATTTCCAGTACCAGGGCGTATACAGTACATCTTTTCCTGTACTGATAGCGTTCATTATATCTTTGGCAACCACTTCTGGCTGAGCAACCAGAGCTTTAGGCATCGAGAGATCCGCAGTCATGGGAGTTTCAACCATGCCGGGTTTTATGAGCAAAAGATGAACGCCCGCTTTATACAACCTTGTCTGCAACCCTTCGCAAAAAGCTGTCACGGCGGCCTTGGCTGCTCCGTAAACATAGTTTGACGGCCTGCCGCGATCACCTGCGACTGAACTGATGACAGCGAGAGTACCTTTCCCCTGCTTCTCGAAAATGTTGGCCAGAACGGTGAGAAGAGAAATTGTGCTGCTCGTGTTGGTCTGAAATTCCGAAAGAGCCTCTTCGCTGCTCGACTCGCATTGCTTCTGGTCACCAAGAGTCCCATGCGCCACAAGTGCGATATCTATACTACCAAGTGCATTTAAAGCGTTTTCAAGAAGTTGACGATGCTCGGAAAGCCTGTCGGCCTCGAAAATCTGATAGTCAACAGAGGACGCTCCACGAATTTTCAGATCTGCAACGATATTTTCAAGTCTTTTACCGTTCCGCGCAAGAAGATAAAATCGCGCCCCCTGCCGGGCGTAAAGCCTTGCAGTCGCTTCGGCGATTGCCGATGTTGCCCCGATAACAAGAATGTTCCGCATTTAGACCAGTCCCAGTCTTTTTGATTGAAAGGAAACAAATTTCCCCTTGGTGCCGTAGCGTTCGCGGACAGCCTGAAATGACTCTATTCCGTGGTAGCTTTTCCTGAAAACAGCTGCGCTCATGCGCACATCTTTCGTGAGATAAATTCTGCCGCCGTACTCAAGCACCATCTGGTCGAGTCTTTCAAGAAGTTCAAATAATTCAGGCTCGATTTTAAAATCGAGTGCAAGCGTATAGCCTTCCATTGG
>JAAXVX010000174.1:934-3968 GCA_013335275.1 Bacteroidales bacterium | reverse complement strand
CCATCTTAATGAAGCCCCCTCCTCCCCTCTGTTGCTTGGAAGATTCTTCAGCACCGAAAAGAGGACTCCTCCATTTTTCCCTTTAACAATATAAGATTCGTCCTGAGTAACCGGGACTATTGAAAGACGTTTGCTCAGGGAGAGATTCGGATTTACTTCGCTCTTAAGAATTGTATTGTCCGAGGGAAAATCTGTCTGAACAAGAATAGCTGCAACTAAAGTAACATTCCCTTTTGTATATGTACTTACAATATACCATGCCGATCCAAGGCTCAGATATTGTTCTGAAGAGCCCAGGTTGGCAAGCGGTGTATTTGAAACGCCCCTGCTGGTAAGGTGATTGAGCGTATATCCGAAAGGGAAGAAATCTATATCGTCATTGGCAATAGGAAGCTGGTTCACCCATGACTGAAGGGTATCTGCACAAAACTTGTATATTGCCATATCTCCGGGCAATTCAGGTAATTCCATGAAAACCGAATCCGGAGTGTCAATAGCCTTTTGAGCAAACTCTTCGAGAATTTGCTGTCTTTTATGAATAGTGCCGGTAAGTTTCTCGACCTCCCGATCCATCGAATCGGATGAAGAAAACTCCATAAATGATATTGCCGCAAGAAGAAGTGCTGCCACCCAGAGTACCGGGGTGCGCCATTTTAACATCTTATCAAAATATTCATTCATTATCCGTGATGATAAGGTTCTCCCTTTATTATTGTAAATGCCCTGTAAAGCTGCTCAAGAAAGAGAAGTCTCACAAGCTGATGCGAGAATGTCATTGAAGAGAGTGAAAGCTTGAAATTCCCCCTTGCGTATACGGAATCGGAGAATCCGTACGCCCCTCCCACTACAAAAACCAGTCCTTTGGAACCGTAAATCCCTCGTTTTTCCAAAAAAGATGCAAACTCTTCAGAAGTTTGGCTCCGGCCAGCGACATCAAGCAATACAACTTCGTCCTGAGGCCTGATTTGTCTGAGAATGAGCTCTCCTTCCCTCTCCTTAATCTCTCCCTTGCTCAAAGATGATGCCGATTTTAACTCAGGGATTTCTATTCTTTTATAGGTTGAATAACGCTTAAGCCTCTCTTCGTAGAGGGACATCCCCTCCTGCAGGTAGGACAAATCTGTTTTCCCGACTAATAGAAACGTCATCTTCATTGTTACAAAAATAAGATTATTTTAAGAGAAACATTAATTTAATTTTCCCTTGTTATGGCTTGATTTTTGCTTGCCTTTAGGTTTGGAATTTAAAGGAGAGATATGAGATCAGTTCTTATTTCGTTGTTTACCATAATCATTTCAACGACAACATTTTTCGGGCAGACCGGGAATGAACAGGATGTATTTGTTCCTATATCAAAATATATTCAGTCCGGAGACTCGGAAAAACTTTCGGTATGGTTCGCCCATAACCTTGAGGTTGATTTGCTTGGTGATGTAAATGTTTGCAGTAAAGCGCAAGCCAAACAGATTCTTAAGGAGTTCTTTACAAAATATACGCCAAAGAGTTTTGTTATAGCCTATAGAAGCGGTAAAGCACCAATGAAATATGCAATAGGCAATCTCAGTGCCGGAGGAGAAAAGTTTCGGGTTACATTGTTTGTTAAGACCCAGGAGGATGGAAATTTCATCCAACAGTTAAGGATCGAGAAGGAGTAACCACTCTTTTTCTTTTCGACATCCTGGTAATTCAATTGAGACTGTCTAAAAATACTTTTAGACAGTCTCTTTCTTTATTTATACTCTCTTAATTCTGCCAAGCAATTGATGAGGGCGATTCGGCCGGAGGGAGTATCGCGAGCGAGGACGCACAAGCCCGAAGAAATTGATTGGAAGTATGTACAACACAAAGAATACTCAACTCGCCGCCGGAGATTATCAAGCAGACAGCCCCTAAGTTTTAACGAAAAATAGGTTTTGCAAAAGCCTCTACGTCGGCTTTAGTTATCACATTATTGCTCAAAATGAGCAGCCTCTCTATTACATTTCTGAGTTCCCGTATGTTTCCGGTCCATGGATATGTAGAGAGCTCGTCAATTGCTTCTTTCTCAATTTCACGCCGGGCCATTCCGCTCTCTTCACACACCTGATCAATAAAATGTTTTGCAAGCAGGGATATGTCTTCGATTCTTTCCTTAAGAGGAGGAACATGTATTACAATTACGCTCAGACGATGATATAAGTCTTCCCGGAATGTTCCCTTGGAAATTTCATCGAGAAGGTCTTTATTTGTTGCAGCAACAACTCTCACTTTAACATTTATATCCTTGTCGCTTCCTACTCTGCTGAGTTTATTTTCCTGTAGAACCCTAAGAATTTTTGCCTGGGCAGCAAGGCTGAGGTCCCCGATTTCATCCAGAAAAAGAGTACCGCCGTCTGCCTGTTCAAATTTTCCCTTATGCTGCTTGACTGCAGATGTAAAAGCTCCTTTTTCGTGGCCGAAAAGTTCACTTTCTATAAGTTCCCCGGGAATAGCAGCGCAGTTTACTTCAACAAAAGGCATGGTGCTGCGGCTGCTTTTTTCGTGAAGCCACCTGGCAACAAGTTCCTTGCCTGTTCCGTTTGAGCCTGTGATGAGTACCCTCGCCTCTGTTGGGGCAACCCTGTCTATCATGTCTTTAATTTTTGAGATTGCAGGAGATACTCCTACAATTTCAGGAATTTTTGACACCTTTTTCTTAAGTATTCTTGTCTCTTTTACAAGTATGGACTTATCGGTTGCATTGCGCAGGGTGATAAGTATTCTGTTAAGGTCCAGAGGTTTCTGTATAAAGTCGAAAGCGCCCTTTTTAATACACTCAACTGCGGTATCAATCGATCCGTGGCCGGAAATCATAATTACCGGGGTATCGATATTTGCCTCTGAGAGTTTGTCGAGCAGTTCCATGCCATCCATATTTGGCATTTTGATGTCCGAGAAAATTACATCGAAGCTATTTGCAGAAGCCAGGGCCAATCCCTCCTCGCCGTCTGATGCAAGACCTACTTCATGTCCTTCAAATTCAAGAATTTCCTTTAGAGTGTTTCGAATACTCTTC
>JAAXVX010000174.1:0-924 GCA_013335275.1 Bacteroidales bacterium | reverse complement strand
GCTCTTCTCGTCGTCAATAATCAATAACTTCATATTTATATTCTTTTTATTCATGCAATGAAGCTGCAATTTCCGCCATGCTCCCCTCTTTAAGGGAGTATGAAGACTGATACAGCTCCTTTATTCCGGTTCTGGAAATAATAAAGTTTATAAGAACCGATCCGGTAACAATATAATCAACTCGTATCGGGGACATTCCCTTCATGGCCGCCCGCTCTTTTCTTACAGATTTCAAGAGTTTTTCATGCAGCTCTGCAATTTTTTTCATCTCCAGTTCGTGAGCCGGCAAAACTCCGTCGTCCTCTGTATAAATAAGTTCCCTGAGAGTATCAAATGAACCGGAACAGCCTATTATCAAAGTAGGTTTATATAGTTTGCAGGCAGCCCATAAAGTATCCATTTTTTCATCCAGATAATCTGTAAGAGACTCTACTTCCGATGGTTTAATCGGGTCAGACGGAGGGAATAATTCTCTCAGCCTCACTACCCCCAGATTGAAACTCTCTTTCCAGAAAATTCTCTCCTTATCTGCAATTATAAGCTCGTTGCTTCCGCCACCCACATCTATTATCAAAACCTTCTCCTTATAGAGGAGAATTGACTCCCGTACTCCTTTATATACAAGATCCGCCTCTCTGTCGCCGGTTATTATCTCAACATCTGTTCCAAACTCATTTTTAATCATGGAAATGTACTCGCCGGCGTTAGAAGCACCCCTTACGGCAGAGGTTGCAAATGCCTTTATTAAATCTACCCCTCCCGTTTCGTCAATAGCTTTAAAAATTTCTTTGAAAGCACTTTTTGTAGATTCAAAAGCGGCAGGAAGCAATATCCCTTTTGTCATCCCGCCTTCACCAATTTTTGAAGGAATTTTCAATATCTTTATTACTGAACACTCGTCTTTGGAAACATGTGCTATCACTA
>JAAXVX010000173.1 GCA_013335275.1 Bacteroidales bacterium | reverse complement strand
TTCCGGGCTGCGCAGCTTGCAGGCCTCACTTACATACCCGCATATATCAGAAAGGCAGACGACCAGGGTATGCTTGAGATGGCTATCGTAGAAAATATTCAGCGTGAAAATCTTGACTCTATTGAAATTGCCCTCAGCTTCGAAAGGTTAATTGAAGAGTGCAGCCTCACTCAGGAGCAGATGGCCGACAGAGTAGGAAAAAAAAGAGCCACTATTACTAATTATCTGAGACTACTGCGGCTTCCGGCTGAGATTCAGCTTGCAATCCGTGCAGGAAAAATTTCCATGGGCCACGCAAAAGCTCTTCTTGCAGTTGACAATCAGGCTAAACAACTTAAGCTTTGCAATCAAATTATTGAGCAGGACCTTTCTGTGAGAGCCTCGGAAGAAAAAGCAAAGAAAATTTCCTCTCCTAAAGCCGATAAGAAGACACCTGAACAGACTTCAGACCTGGATGAATCTTATTTCAGGGTTATTGATATTTTAGGAAGGTACTTTAACAATAATGTCTCCCTCAAAAAAGATGAAAAAGGGGGAGGATCCATCACATTGCGCTTCGGCGGAGACGGCGAGATTGCCGACTTTCTGAAAGCTCTTGAAAAAACAAACCTTTAGTATCTCATGTCGTGCGAAAGTTTACTATTCTCTTACTGACTCTATTTGTCTCACTGACTCTCCGCGGACAGTTTCTGGGAAACATGCGTCAGGCGGGTCCTCCCGGGTCCGGACAGCAAACTGACATTAACAAGGAGAAGGAAACAAAACCCCGTCCCCCTGAGTATACTCTTAAAAGGTATTTTAAAAGTCTGGCCCACAAAGATTCTGTTAACCTTTCGAGACTTTGGTTTGGATCCATGATTCTTCCGGGTACGGCACAGATTTATAACCGCGACTACTGGAAACTCCCGGTACTTTACGGAGGCATGGGAGCCTTCATTTACGGAGGAATACACAATAATTCACGCTTTCAGGAGAGCGGTGATAACAACTTCCGGGTAAAGAGGAATTTATTTTATGCTGCTGCTGCTCTCACATACTGGGGCGGTATTCTTGACGGAGCTGTATCTTTCAAATACAACAAAGATGTATTGCCGGCAAGAGCATCTGTTTATTCTGCGATGCTCCCCGGACTCGGACAGGCATATAACGGAGACTACTGGAAAATTCCAATTATATACGGAGGACTGATAACCGCAGGATATTTTGTCAGCAGCAATAACCAGCAATACAAATATTACAAGGACCTTCACAACCAGGCTACCACACCGGGGTCTGGTTACAGTGGCACAGCCACTGCCGAAACACTTAAGTACTACAGGGACTCCTACCGCAGAATGCGTGATTACTCCATTCTTGCCGGAGTTGTTGTTTATGCCCTTAATATCATTGATGCCAATGTGTTTGCACACCTTAAGGATTTTGACATAAGCGACGACCTTTCGGCAACTTTCAATCCGGCTCTTATTGAGCCTATTGACAAAAGATATATTAATAACATGACTCCCGCACTGGGGGTATCAATCAACTTTACATTTTAAGATGCGCAATTTTACTATCCTTTCAGGCAGAGTCCGATTGATTCTACTGGCTACGGCCGCTCTGATGCTCGTTTGCCCACACACATACGGACAGATTTTTAAAAAAAGACAATCAAGAGAGAGTCTTGAACGGGAAGTAATGCAGTTAAGAAAAACTGTTGACTCTCTTAAACTGGAAATGGAGTCAAGCATTATTCCCATTGCTGATACAGTGAGTGCAAACGACACAATAAACCCCGGAGGGCTGGCTTTCTTTGACAGCGAAGACATTGCTGTGCCGGCTGTTTCTACAGACAGTCTGCTGAGTTTGTGGTATATTCAGAAGAATCTTTCTATTGATAATGCCTACTCAATAAATCTTGAAACTGAGAATTTCACGTCAAGTACACCGGACTCGGTAATAATTAAAAGGCTAAAGGCAATAAACTCTTTCATTCCTCTGCCGTACAACAATATTATTAAAAACCACATTATATTCTATACCCAAAAAATACCAAACAAGATTGACCTTATACTTGGATTATCCAGCTATTATCTGCCAATTTTTGAAGAGGTGTTTGACCAGTATGACATGCCTAAAGAGCTTAAAGTCATGGCCATCATTGAGTCTGCGCTCAATCCAAGAGCAACGTCGAGAGTAAATGCAAGAGGAATGTGGCAGTTTATGTACCGTACTGCTCTTCAGTATAATCTGGAAATAAATTCATATGTGGACGAAAGGCTTGATCCTGTTGTATCTGCCCACGCTGCGGCAAAATATCTTAAAGACGCATATACAATTTTCGGAGACTGGTCGCTCGCTATTGCATCTTATAACTGCGGTGCCGGAAATGTAAACAAAGCAATAAGAAGAGCCGGGGGCTCGAGGGATTTCTGGACCATATACCCGTATCTTCCAAGAGAAACCAGAGGTTATGTGCCATCTTTCGTTGCTGCGCTGTACACATTAAATTATTACAAAGATCATGGCATAAATCCAAGAAGCATGGAAATGCCTGCTCACGTGGATACATTTGAAATTAAAAAACCTCTTCACTTTGAGCAGATAGCCGAGCTTGTGGGTATCTCAAAGCAGGAGGTATCAGATCTTAATCCACAGTATGTAAAAGAGATTATTCCGGGGAATGCAAACAAAACTTACATTCTGCGAATTCCTTACAACTACACCAATGCTTTCGTCGATAAGGAAAAAGAGATATACACATATAAAGATTCAATTTTCTTTAATCCTATTGTGTTCAATGAAACAAAGGCACGCGTATCAAATAACGAAACAATAACCCATAAAGTCAAGCGGGGAGAAACTCTGGGGCGCATTGCACAGAAATACGGAGTGAAACTATCCGACCTCCAGCGCTGGAACAAAATAAAATCCACTATCCGTATTGGTCAGAGACTTGTTATTCACAAAAATGGTCCTGTAACATCAGATTCCGATTCGGAAAAAATAGCATCAGCATCAGTTGCTCCGGCAACTTCGGTGACTACTATCTCCTCTGAGCCAAAAGCAGAACCAAAACATACCGGAAAATATCTGATGTACACTGTTAAGAAAGGGGACACATTATGGGAAATCTCCAGAAAATTTGAAGGAGTTACTCTCAACGATATAATGTCTGTGAACGGGTTCACTAAAAGAAGCAAAATTATGCCGGGCAAAAAGATTAAAATCAAGCCTATATAATAACCGAAAATTTTCAGAATTTTATTCTGATTTCAAGTTTATAATCGCTTTTAGAGGGTCCCGATATCTCATCGAGGCCCTCTCCTGTTTTATCCCTGTCAAAGTATCCGGATTGCGCAAATTTAAACCATGCAGTGAGCCACCTGCATGCTTCCCATCTTAAATTGGCATACCATCTTATTCCTTTTCCGCTTAATGCCGGAACCGAAAAACCATACAGTACATCTCTCTCATAAGTATATATCCTAAGTTTCCAGTCGGGAATAAAAAATGGTGCGACACGAAATGACGCGCCTAATTTTCCTGACAGAGAACTGTAAATAAATTCTCCAAAAAACATTCCTCCAGTTTTTCCTTTCAGCTTGTCATCCGGAGCATGAGTAACCTCTCCCCTTGTATTTAATTCAAACATCCGGGAAATTTGCCAGAGAATATTGAGCCGGATGGATTCACCATTGTCTCTTTTAGTAAATCGCAAATATCCGTTAAGGTTGCTTTCTGAATGATATTCAGCTTCGGCAACAATTTTTCCTGCTTTTTCAGAAGGCAGCCACTCCAGCGATGACCTGAATATCCATTTTCTGTATGTGTTCCACTTTGCTCCGACACTGATACCTGTCTCTCCCTGTGTCTTTCCTCCGGAAGAACAGGCTCCTCCAAACGGAGACACGTAGTCAAGTGAATAATTACGATACTGTACAGAAAATTCTGCTGACCCGGAGGGAGACCATAATGCTCCGGCAACCGCGGCAAAAGCTCCGCCG
>JAAXVX010000172.1 GCA_013335275.1 Bacteroidales bacterium | reverse complement strand
ATATGGCAATACTCTTGGCCAGAGAATAGAACTTTCACTTGAAGGTTACTATAAGGAGATGTACAATTATCTTGATTATAAGAGTGGTGCAATATTAAACATGAATGAGTATATCGAAAGGGATGTTGTGGAGACAAACGGGAAAGCTTATGGAATAGAGTTTATGGTCAAAAAACCTCTTGGTAAGCTTAACGGATGGATGGCTTATACATATTCAAAAACAATGCTGCAACAAACCGTTAAGGATCAGGGTGCCTTAATAAACAAAGGAGATTGGTACCCGGCATCCTATGACAAACCGCACGATTTGAAAATTATCGCTAACTACAAATTTACTCAGCGCTTCAGTGTTTCTTTGAATGTCGATTATTCAACAGGCCGCCCGGTTACCATTCCTCTCAGCAAGTACTATTATGGAAATGGCTATCGTCTTTTCTACTCAGACAGGAATGCATACAGAATTCCGGACTATTTCAGGATGGACTTCGCTATAAATATAGAGCCGAGCCATAATCTTAAGCTATTGACTCATAGTACAATTACTTTGGGCGTATATAATCTTACCGGCAGAAAAAATGCCTACTCTATCTATTATGATACAAACAGCGGGACGAAGATTCAGGGGTATAAACTCTCAATATTCGGTGCACCGATTCCTTATATTACATACAACATAAAATTTTAGTCCATAAGTTATGAAGGTTGTTAAATTATATATTTATATGCTTGTCTCGGCCCTTATGATTAATGGCTGTATTACACCTTTTGAACCGGAGGGGTATGGCCAGCTGGAGAACCTGCTGGTTATAGAAGGAGATATCTCTTCAAATGAACAAACCGAAATTATTGTCAGCCGTTCGCTAAAACTTAATGATATATCTAAAAGAAATTACATTAAGGGTGCTGTTGTATGGGTAGAAAGCGAGCTGGGACTAAAATTCCCTGCAAATCAGGTAATTTCCGGTACAGATGTAAAATATGTTGCAAATACTGCCGGGCTGGATGTGTCAAAAAAATACAAACTCTGCGTCAGAACTCCGGATGGGAAGTCCTATGAATCGGATCTGGTTCCAGTAATCATATCTCCGGATATTGACAGTATTGAATTTGTAACAGACACTTTAAACAAAAGGGTGACATTTTATGTGAATACTCATGACGACAGCAATAAGACACATTATTACAAGTGGAGTTATACCGAGGATTGGGAATTTACTTCTCACATATATTCTTCGTTTGAGTACAACCCTCTTACAATGAAGGTAACAGAGATTCCTTCTTTTCAAAAAAATCGTTTTTATTGCTGGAATAAAGATGTTTCTAAAAAAATATTAGCAACATCTACAACACACCTATCTTCCGACAGGGTATACAGGATGCCGTTGGTTTCCATGGGATCGCTTGACTTAAGAATATCCGTCTTATACTGTATTGATGTAAAGCAAAGAGCACTTTCCCGTGAAGGATACCAATACTGGGAAACACTCAGAAAGAACTCCGATCAGGTTGGAGGCATATTTTCCCCACAGCCGAGTGAAATGAAAGGTAATATTAAATGTATTACAGACCCTGAAGAAATAGTACTTGGATTCATCAGTGCCGGTTTTGTCTCCAAAAAGAGATTTTTTGCCTCAAAAGAAGAAATGGGCGTTTATTACAACCCTCACATATGTGAAACAGTAATTCCGGAAAGCTTTACTCCTCCGGTTGCGTGGTCAACAATGTTCGATACCGGATACGATGTTGTGAGCAATAGTCCTTCCACGAGAGAAAGCGTATGGGCACCCGTTGCCTGTGTCGACTGCAGGATTTTTGGAACAAAAAACAAACCTTCATTCTGGCCCAACGATCACATTTAATAATATGATTATATGAAAAAAATATATTTTCTTGTCATTTTACTTGTTTCACTATCTACTTCTGTTTCAGCAAAAAGAAGCATCGAAAGGATATATATAAGTACCGATAAAACTGCATATGTATCAGGCGAAGCAGTGTGGTTATCTGCCTTTTGTCTGGATATAGCAGACGGGAAGAAAGTTTTGACGGACTTAAGCTCAATAGCATATCTTGAACTTCACTCGTCGTCGGGAGTTGTATTGACTTCTAAAATTGCTCTTTTTAATGGCAGGGGAAGCGGAAGACTCGAAATCCCGGAAGGAACTCCTACCGGCAACTATAAGTTGATTTCATATACAAAACAAATGCTTAATGAAAGGAATATTCCTTTTTTTGAGAAGACAATATCGGTTTATAACACGCTTAGCTCAGACAGGACAAAGGAGAGTAATGTTATTCCCCCGGACTCTTTAAGGCTAATGGAGGGCATAAAATGGCCTTCGCAAAACATCGATTTTGACGGTAAGGTGCTAAGAACAGATTTCTCCGCTTCTGCGGCATTTAAAAAGGGAGAGTCCATTTCGTTTAAGCTTGCCAACAGTTCTGAGAAGCCATTAACAATGAGGGTTTCCATTGCTAAATCGGATGCATTGCCTGTATATGACAATACTGACATCAAAAGCTATGTAAACGAGAAAATTAAACCATCCGCCTTAGAAATGGGATATAAATATTTACCCGAATATGAAGGCGAAATAATAAAAGGGAAAATAACCAAAAGCGGCGGGACAAATTCTGATTTCAAATTCACTACTGCTTTTCTTTCTGTTCCAAAGGGAGACGCGGAAATATTTACATCCGAACCGGACAGCAGCGGCGTTGTAACATTCTTTTCAAACAATATATACGGAAACAGGGAAGTGGTATTTGAGGTTCGCTCAAGTGATACTTTATCCGCTTTGTCGCTTGAGTTATTTGACCCCTTTGTGAAGCCAAAACTTACTCCTCTCCCGGCACTTTATATTACTCCCGATATGGAGGGAATATTAAAGGACAGAAGCATCGGAATGCAAATCGGGAAAAGATTCGGAACAGATACATTATTTGAGAAGATTACTCCAAAATACAATCCGCTTCTGAGCAACAAAAAGAAAGAATACCTGCTCGATGACTATACAAGATTCCCCGTTATGGAGGAAGTTATTATTGAATACGTGACCGAACTCAGATACAGAAAATCTTCAAATAGTGCCGATCTTCAGGTTCGCTGGGAAAACGCTTTCAATTCTTTGGCTTATTCAAAAGATAATACACTCGCCATGATTGACGGAATTCCTGTCTTCGATCACAGAAAAATACTGGAATATGACCCTCTTAAAATAAAGAGTCTTACAATATACGGGGGAGTATACTATATAGGAAATGTAAGCTATACTGGTATCGTTTCCTTAAAAAGTTATAAAGGGGATTATCCGGGACTGACATTTAATAAAAATGTAAGAATAATGGACTTTAAAGGAGTGCAGTATCCATCAAGATTTACAGGTAAAATTATTTCGGGAAGGAATAATCTCCCTGACTATAGGAATACTCTTTATTGGGACCCTATTGTTAATATAGGAAAAGGAGAAGAGGTTTCTGTGAATTTCAGCACTCCTGCATACCCGGGCAAATTTGTTCTCTCTGTTGAGGGAGTGGATTCGGAAGGATTGCCCTTTGTATTTTCAAAGGAATTTGTTGTCGAGTAGCTTTCGCAAATTTTTTATCGGATAAACAGATTTTAATCCGCCTTTGTCACAAGTTGACAAAATCCTGCTCTATTTTTGCATCTGTAAAAATAGGCGAATATGGATAAGGATATCTTTTCAAGTTTTCTTGAAGCCTGTGTAACAGGTAATCTTGAAGCAGTTAAAACAATGGCTTCCAATCATTCTGTGCTAAATGCTGTAGATAAAGGAGGCATGTCTCCTTTACACAAAGCATGCGAAGGCGGGCATTTTAATGTTGTTAAGTACTTACTGCAAAACGAGCATTATATTCTTGACCCCAACATTCTTGCTCAGGCCGCCACTATTGCCAGAGAGAGGGGTTTTGACCAGATTCGGAGCTATATAACTTTATATTACATTAAATATTGCAGAAAATCAGCCTGTTAATTGATTTAGCCCGGT
>JAAXVX010000171.1 GCA_013335275.1 Bacteroidales bacterium | reverse complement strand
TTTATCTCTGCGGTATTTGGAACCTTTTGTTTTCCCTTTCCCCTCGGTCATCCTTGCATAAGTCTCCTTAATCTGCTTTTGTACCTGATCTTCGTCAACTTCTGCTCTTACCGGTTTAAAACGGTCTTTGCTTGCTTTCTGAACATGCAGATGCTTCGCAGGTCCCTGTCCCTCTTTTGGCTGAGGAGGTTTAGGCCCCTTTGCCTGGTTATCGCTTTTAACAACGGCTTTACGGTCTACGCCAATCTCTTTGTTAAGATCGACTCTCTCCTTGGCGCCTTTATGTATTCTTTCTCTTTTGCCTTTGTTTATGTTTAACGTAAGCTCCGGTTTCTTCTTCTCAAACTGAGTAATATCCATGCTTCCGCTAATCTTCAATCCGGCAAGCTTTTCAAATTTTGTCTCAATGTGTTCAATAGGCGCCGGAATATCCTGCTCTGCCTGAGCCTGAACTTCTTCTGCCGGTTTGATTTTAGGAGTCTCTTTTGCTTTTACGTCGGATTCCGGTTTTGGGCCGTGTGCGTGTTTTGGCGCTGATGTATTCTCCTCTTTGCGTGAAATAGATTTTTTACGCGGAGTAAGATCAATTTTGCCAATTATTTTAGGCTCTTCAATCCGTGGAGCTTCGATATTTAAAATCTCCTGAACTGGTTCTTTTATTACTTCGGCCTCTGCTTTAACTTCAGGCACTTTTATTGTTTCAACTTCCGGCTTGGTTTCAGTTGCTGCTTTCGCTTCAACTTTCGCTTCTGCTTTAACTTCAGGTTCCGGTTTAATCTCAGGTTTTGCCTTTGGTTCCTCGGGTTGTACCTTTTGTTCTTCGGGTTGTGCGATTGCAGGCTGTTCTATAGGTTTAGAAACAGGTTTTTGCTCGGTTTGCTGTACCGGCGTTGCAACCGGCTGCGGTTGCGGCACAGGTTGAGGTGCTGGCGGAATTACAACTGGCTGTGGTGCTGGCTGAGGAGCCGGGTGTGAAATTGGCTGGGGAACCGCTTTCGCCACAGGCTTGTCGAGATCCATTTTTCCCACAATTTTAGGTTGAGGCGGCTCGCTTACAGAGGTTTTAATAAATACCTCTCTCACCTGAACTTCTTCGTCCCTCTCGTCATGTTTGTGCTGCTCTGCTTTATCTGTAATATCCTTAACAGTAATCGCTACCTTCTTGGATTGTTCCTTGATAAGCTGTTCTTTGCCAAACTCTTTCTGAATGAGGGCATACACTTCAGGTGCTAATTTTGCAGTGGGTGTTAATGCGATGTCAATCTTTTTAATTCTAAGAAAATCTGCAAGGGTCCCCATACCTATGTTGAATTCCTTTAGAACAATATTTACTCTTTTATTTTCGCTCTCTGTCATATTTTGCCTCCGCCTTAATTAGTCTCTTCAAATTCTGAACTTAAAATTTTCTTAACCTCCTGCACTGTTTCCAGTTCGAGGTCAGCTCTTCTTGCTATTTCAGTATCAGAAATTGCCAGAACATTCTTTGCTGTATCGCATCCAATCGAACGAAGGGCTTCAATAACCCAGCTGTCGATCTCGTCTGAGAATTCAGACAACAGAACGTCGTCTTCGTCCTCTTCGATTTCGCGGAATACCTCAATCTCCATCCCAACCAGCTGGCCTGCAAGTTTAATGTTGCTGCCTCCTTTACCAATCGCGAGAGATACATCGCCCGGATTAAGCGATACAAATACCCTCTTTGTTTCCTCGTTTATCTTTATTGAAGATATTTTGGCAGGACTGAGGGCTCTCTGGATAAGTAACTGCAAATTGGATGTCCAGTTTATGATATCAATGTTTTCGTTTCTAAGTTCTTTTACAATCCCGTGTATTCTTGAACCTTTCACACCAACGCATGCTCCAACAGGGTCAATACGCTCGTCATAAGACTCAACAGCAACTTTCGCTCTCTCGCCGGGTATACGGACAATCTTCTTGATTGTTATGAGTCCGTCAAAAATTTCAGGAACCTCTTGTTCAAAAAGTCTTTCAAGAAATTCATTAGCTGTTCTTGAAAGAATAATTACAGGGTTGTTGTTTTTCATGTCTACCCTTGCAACAACCGCTCTCACAGTGTCTGCCTTACGGAAAAAGTCCGAAGGAATCTGCTCGGTTTTAGGGAGCAAAAGCTCGTTTCCGTCCTCGTCCATGATGAGAACCTCTTTTTTCCATACCTGATAAACCTCGCCGACAACAATTTCGCCTACTTTTTCTTTGTATTTGTTAAAGAGATTGGCTTTTTCAATATCCATTATTCTTCCGGACAGATTCTGACGCAGATTAAGAATGCCCCTGCGGCCAAATGTTGCAAGTTTTACCTCTTCCGGATAGAACTCGCCAACAGTATAAGAATCGTCTGTTTTTGAAACCTCTTCAAGAGAAATCTGAGTGTTGGGATCTTCAACAACCTCAACAACCTCGCGGTTTCTCCATATTTCAAAGTCTCCTTTGTCTATATTGATGATTATATCAAAGTTTTCAGCAGTTCCGTACATTTTGATGAGCTGGTTGCGAAAGATGTCTTCCAGAACACTCATCATTGTTGGGCGGTCAATGTTTTTAAGTTCTTTAAATTCAGCAAATGTGCTAATTAAATTTAACCCTTCCATATTAGGTAAGTTCCTTTAAATATTACTTGAAATTTATTACTGGCTTAGTGCTTTTTATTTCATTGAGGCTGTAGAATTGCCTGACCTCAATTTTCTCTTTTTTCTTCTTCCCCTCTACTTTCTCGTTTTTAAAGAAAGAGAGTTCAATGCTATCTTCGCGGGCGTCGGTTAAGACTGCCTTCTGTTTGTTTCCGCTTTTAAAAACTACTTCAACCTCTTTTCCAATAAATTTTTGATACTGACGGAAGACCTTAAATGGCTGGTCCAATCCGGCAGATGTAACTGTAAGAGAGAAGTCTTCGAGCTCTCTGTCGAGCCCTGCTTCAATTGTTTTGCTCAGCTCAATACAGTTTTTCAAATCTACTTTATCCATAGAATCGAATGTAACCTCAATATCGTTATCCGGGCTTACAACAGCATCAACGAGGAACAGTGAGTTGTCGGACAGATATTTTTCAATGAGTTTTACTATTGTTTCTTTTTGTATCATATCTGTAAATGTAATAAATAAGGGGACTGCCGTCCCCTTAAATCCTTTGCGCTAAACCGCCGCAAATATAGCTAATTTATTTTTTATTCCAAAATATTTTTTTATTTGGTAACTTTACAATATGAGAATAACTTTTAAAATTATAAATGACCCTGTTCACGGTTTTATTAATATACCAGAAGGGCTCATTTTAGAGATAATTCAACATCCATACTTTCAACGGCTAAAAGAGATAAAGCAGCTTGGCCTTACAAATTTAGTTTATCCCGGAGCATGCCACTCCAGGCTCAATCATGCGCTGGGGGCAATGCACCTGATGAAGGAGGCGGTTGCGGTACTAAGGTCAAAAGGTATTGCTCTTTCCGATATCGACGAAGAACAGGCTATGGCAGCGATTCTGCTTCATGATGTGGGTCACGGGCCATTCAGCCATGCCCTTGAAAACAATATCGTCAAAGGAATATCGCATGAAGAGATATCCCTTGCTCTAATGGAGGAGATGAACAGGGAAATGGGAGGGAGGCTCAATGGGGCAATTGATATTTTCACAGGGAAGCACCCGTTGAAATTCCTGCATCAGCTTGTTTCCAGCCAGCTTGATGTAGACAGGCTTGATTATTTGCGCAGGGACAGTTTCTTTTCCGGAGTTGCCGAAGGAATGATAGGTCATGAGAGAATAATCAAAATGATGACCGTCTACAATAACAACCTTGTAATTGAGGAGAAGGGGATTTATTCGATTGAAAAATTTTTAATTTCACGGAGGCTCATGTACTGGCAGGTCTATTTGCATAAGACTGTCATTGCGGCAGAACAGCTTCTCATAGAAATCCTGCGGCGGGCACGGGAACTTGTTTCCGAAGGAGTTTCCCTGCCGGGTTCTCCGCCTCTTCTGTTTTTTCTTGCAAACACATTTTGTCTGGAG
>JAAXVX010000170.1 GCA_013335275.1 Bacteroidales bacterium | reverse complement strand
CACCGATTGCGAAACTTCAGTTTCACCCAATTCATGCGTAATCCGTGAAAAACATCCATGCTTTATTGGTGTGGATGAAATCCTGATTCACAATACCGAGCACACAAAGTCTCTTCTTAAAAGAGAACTGGAAATACGGCTGGAAGAGCTTGAAGAGTCATGGCACTACAACTCTCTGGAGAAAATTTTCTTTGAACAGAAAATTTATCGCCTTCTGGAAGAGAAAGCCGCAAGCTGGGAAGAACAACTCCGCAACATTGAGGCGGAACTTCTCAAATATCAGAGTTTGCTCAAAAAGCAGATATGCCGGGAAGATGTTCTCAGGCTGGTTGAAAAACCTGTCAGAAAGATATCCGTCTTTGATGTGAAGGCTCTTGAAGACAGCATTCAGAAAATTGAAGCAGAAATGGAAGAGGTTAAGGCAAACCTTGAGAACCTCAACAATTATGCAATCAGATATTTTCAGCAGCTAAAGAAAAAATATGGTAATAAGTTCCCGCGCAAAACAGAACTATCCAACTTCGAAACCATTGAGGCAACAAAAGTAATTGCCACCAATGCCAAACTCTATGCAAACAGGGCCGAGGGATTTGTGGGGATGGATCTCAAACGCGACGACAATGCCGAATTTATATGCGAATGTTCCGACATAGACGATATAATTGTCTTCCTTAGCAATGGCAAGTACATTGTTACAAAGATTGCCGAGAAGGCTTTTGTGGGAAGAGGTATCATTCATGTTGGCATTTTCAAGAAGAACGACGAGAGAACAATATACAATACTGTTTACCGTCACGGCAAAAACGGAGAAGTATATGTTAAACGATTTGCAGTTACTGGTGTAACAAGGGACAAAGAGTATGACCTCACTCAGGGAAAAGAGGGAAGTTCAGTTCTTTGGTTTACAGACAATCCTAACGGAGAAGCAGAAATTCTTAAAATATTCCTTAAGCCGAGGCCAAAACTTAAAAAACTTATTTTTGAATATGACTTCGCTGCCCTTAACATTAAGGGAAGAGGGTCAATGGGCAATATCCTCAGCAAAAACCCTATCCACAAGATTCAGCTTAAATCAAAGGGAATTTCTCAATTCGGAGGGCAGGCAATATGGTTCGATAAGGACATAAACCGCCTCAACAGCGATTCGAGAGGTCTTTATCTGGGTGAATATCTTCCACACGACCATATACTTGTTGTTTGTAAAAACGGCGAGTACTACACAACCAATTTTGACCTGAGCAACAGATATCAGGGAGATATTCAGATAGTCGAAAAGCTTGATACTCATAAGATTTTCACTGCAGTGTATTTTGACGGGGAACAGAACTGTTTTTACATCAAGCGATTTGCATTTGAGCCAAACGACAATATTGTAACCTCGTTTATATCCGACAGTCCCGGCAGCTATCTGCACGAATTGTCCACAGACAAATATCCTCAGCTGGAAATTAAATTCGACGGCAAGCACTCAAAACGAGCTTCTGAAATAATTGATGTGAACGAATTCATTGCAGGCAAGAGCTACAGAGCAAAAGGCAAAAGACTCACAACATTTGAAATTGGAACAATAAAGTTCATCGAACCACTTGAAAAAGAGACTGAATTTAACGGAAACGGTATTGAATTCGAACTTGTAGTTGAAAACGGCGATTTGGCATCTGAGCCCGAAAACGGAGACAATTCAGAAAACATTACCCCGGATTCCGATAAGGACGCATCACCTACATTGTTTTAGCATTTTACTATGATTATTTGCTTGACTGGTTTTATGGGGGTTGGCAAAAGCACTATTGCCGAGCAGCTATCCAAGCATCTTTTTTGCAGGCACATCGACCTTGACAAAGCAGTAGAGGCTTCCGAAGAATTATCCGTAGAACAGATTTTTGCACTCAGGGGAGAGCCCTTTTTCAGGGAGGCCGAAGAGAAAATCCTTAATGATATCGTTACAAAAAACAGTGAAAAGGTATTAGTTCTGTCACTCGGGGGCGGAGCTCTCATTTCCGGAAAGAACCGCCGGCTATTGAAAGAAAATGCCTATTGCATATATCTTAGAGCATCTGTGGAAAACATTATTTCCAGACTCACACACGCAAAAAAAACCCGCCCTCTCATTAAAGACAAATCCGAAGAAGAGCTCATCGTAGAAATAAGAAGACTATTCTCTGTGAGAGAAAGCGGATATGAAAGTTCTGCTGATTATGTCTTAGAGATGGATAAGAAGACGATTCACGACATACTGTCGGAAATACTGGGAATTATATAATCTCTTCCCGAAGTTTAATGTCCCTTACTCTTAATTGAATATTTGCAATCCCCCTGTAATAGTTCTCTGCAATTGAGTAGCAGATATCCACCGGATTTCCCGACCTGAGGTGTTCAAAGTGTTCTGCACGGTTAAAAGCAATCGCAGATATGTGCCTGTGAGGTTCATCCTCCTGAATAAGCTCCAGCTTAAGGTGACCGGCATCTGTTCCTACTCTCCTGCCATTTCCGTTGTCATACACATTTTGAGTAATGAATACCGGAGACATGTTTCCCGGCCCGAAAGGCTGAAACTGCTTAAGAATCCTAAAAAACTTAGGGGTAATTTGCTTGAATTCCAAAAACGTATCTATATTGATTATTGGAGTGAGAATCTCAGCAGTAATTTTTTTCTTTACAAAATCTTCAAATCTTGAACAGAATATTTCGAAGTTTGATTCTTTAAGAGTGAGGCCGGCAGCATACATGTGACCCCCAAAATTCTCAAGAAGGTCGGCGCAACTTTCAATTGCCTCATAAAGGTCGAATCCCGGAATGCTCCTCGCAGAACCGGTAATGAATCCGTTAGATTTTGTAAGGACAATTGTGGGACGGTAATAGGTCTCCACAAGTCTTGAAGCAACTATCCCGAGCACCCCTTTATGCCATATAGGGTTATATAAGACAGTAGAATTTCTTGTTGCAAAATCCGATGCAGTAGCCGTCATTTCAATTGCTTCAATTGTTATTTCGCGGTCAATGCTCTTTCTGTCGTTATTGTGTGTGTTGATTGTATCACCGATACTTTTTGCCTCGTCATCGTTGCGGCTGATAAGCAGGTCAACAGCTGTCTTTCCGGACTCCATCCGGCCTGCAGCGTTTATTCTCGGCCCGATTTTGAAAACGATATCGTCAATTGTTATGACATGCTTTTCAAGCCCCGAAAGTTTGATTATTGAGAGCAGCCCCTTTCTTGGGGATTCATTGAGCTGCTGAAGTCCATAGTGTGCAAGAATTCTGTTTTCGCCCGTCATTAAAACCAAATCCGATGCAATACTTACAACAAGCAGGTCCAGCAGCGGAATAAGCTGAATAAAAGGAATGTGCTTTGTTGATGCAAATGCCTGCATCAGTTTGAATCCAACACCGCAACCGGAAAGGTCGTCAAACGGGTAATTGCAGTCCGGTCTTTTGGGGTCAAGGACAGCAATAGCATCCGGAAGTCTTTCATCGGGAAGGTGGTGGTCACAAATTATAAATTCAATTCCAAGAGATTTGGCATAAGAAACCTTTTCGACAGCTTTAATACCACAATCAAGCGCAATAATGAGCGTGTATCCGTTTTCACGGGCCCAGTCTATGCCTTTGTATGATACGCCATAGCCTTCGTCATATCTGTCCGGGATATAGTAACCGATATTGGTGTGCAAATTACGAAGGAATGAAAAAACAAGAGCAACCGCTGTCGTTCCGTCTACATCATAATCGCCGTAAACAAGTATTTTTTCTGAATTTGTGAGTGCGATATCCAGTCTTGCGACTGCCTTATCCATGTCTTTAATCAGGAACGGGTCGTGCAATTCTTCAAGCTTGGGGCGAAAAAAAGACTTCGCTTCTGCAAAAGTCTTGATGTTTCTTTGAACTAACAGATTAGAGAGAGCCATGTCTATCGCCAGATCCGATGCCAGTTGTCTAACGATTGCCGGGTTTCCCGGCTGCTTTACTATCCATTTTTTATCGATTGCCATATCTTTACAAAGATACAGATTTAATTTCAAAAATTGATAAAAAAAGCTACTTTTGCTACTTAATTCAACCTATAATT
>JAAXVX010000169.1 GCA_013335275.1 Bacteroidales bacterium | reverse complement strand
AGTGCGAATTTATGAGTGTTGTAAATAATATCTACTGTCTGGAATTTTTTAGAGAGTAACGGGAATGTTGTTAGCAATTTCGCGGTATTTCTGCAAAACAGATCCATATCGTCATAGTTCAAACTATACTCCGACTGGAAGAGAAAGTGGCACTTCCCCTCAACATCGTTGACAATCGAAAAAGAAAATCCATTCAAGTCGGCTTGAATGGATAGTCTGTATTGAATTGTCTTTTCCAGCCCGAGCTGCTTATTGACAATAATTGGCATCTTTATTCCCAGTTACCAGCATTGTTGTTTGGTGCTTCAATACTTCCAACCCTCAATCCCGGATACCTTTCGGTATTTACGCGTTCTGAGTTAAGGTTAACTACAAGTTGTCTGTTAAGACCTTTAAGAAGAATATCGAAAGGTATTGATGCTTCGAAAAGCGGAACATCAACTCCGGATACTTTACCGATAATTGCTTTCATCTCGATTTTCTGTCCTCCGCTTAATGGAATTATTGCTATTGAGTCAATAACAAAACCCGGTCTCTTAAGAAGTGTATCTTTAACGGCAATTCTTATACTGTCACGGAAAACTCTTTTTTGAGCAACAGCAAGAGAGTCATCAAGCGAACCTACCTGTTTTACCACTGTAATTATTCCATTATTATAAAAGTCTATGAGCGAATCAAGACTTCCTGTGAATTTGTTGTACTTGGTTTTGTATGCAACCTGAAGTGTACGGATGTCTTTAAGCCTTTCAATCGCAATTGTCTCTCTGTATTTTCTTTGCTTTTCAAAAACCACCGGCTCCTGTATGCTGGTGTAAATGATATAGCCTAATACTAATACTATAAGAGGCAGAACAACATAAGTAATTACTTTTTTCATTGGTAGTTATAGAGTTTATATTAATTATTCAATAAGTTGCACAAAATTAAAATAAAAATTTAGACCCCGCAATAAATTTTCTACTTTTGTGCTAATTATTTTATTATGAAGAGATATTTCGATGATGAAATTGTAAATGATATTTTAAAAGCCGTTGATTTGGCGAAAAATATAGTAATCATTACTCATTCAAACCCCGACGGTGATGCAATAGGATCTGTTACTGCATTTGAAGGTTACTTGTCTTCAAAAGGTAAGGAGAGTATCATTATTGTTCCTAATCAATATCCGGATTACCTTTCATTCCTTGATAAAGGGAAGAAGATTCACATAGATGAAGAGAATCCCGGCAAAACCAAATCATATATGGACGGAGCCGATCTTATAGTGGCTCTGGATTTTAATCAGCTAAAAAGGGTGGATGACCTTGAAATGCATGTGAGAGCCTCTAAGGCAGTGAAGATATTAATTGATCATCATCCGGGGCCGGAAAGCGATGCTTTCACTTTTGTTGTATCCACTACGGAAGTTTCTTCAACTTGCGAATTGCTCTACTGGCTGATAAAGAAAATGAATCACGGGTCAAAATCGGCAATGCCTTATATCGTAGCTAAATCTCTCTATGTGGGGATGATGACTGATACAAATAACTTTTCTAACTCGGTGCGCAGCAGTACTTTCAGAATGGCATACGATCTCCTTGAGGCAGGAGTGGACAAAGAAACACTGCAACTGAAAGTTTTTGGAGGTTTCTCAGAGGAGAGAATGAGGCTCATGGGACACGCTCTCCTTAATAAGATGGTAATTTTAAAAGAGTACGGAGCCGGATTCATAATTCTCACGAAAGAAGAGTTGGAACAGTTTGGTTACTGTGAAGGCGACACGGAGGGATTTGTAAATATGCCGCTCAACATAAAAGGAGTGACAATATCGGCTCTTTTTTCTGAAAAAGATGACCATATAAGAGTTTCATTAAGATCTTCAGACGATTTCTCGGTCAATAAATTTTCTAAAAAATACTTTAACGGAGCCGGGCACGAAAGGGCTGCCGGTGGTAAACTCTATATACCGGTTGGAGATGTTCCTCAATATTTCGAAAAAAGTCTGAAGGCTATGTTCGATAAACAAAAAAGGGCACAAGATTTGTAAATCGTAAATGAGCAAAAACAATTCCTTGAAAAATCTTATTCTTACAACCCTTGTACTGTTAGTTTCATTGCTTGTCTCATGTCAGAAGCAGGAGCAGGAAATATCTGTGGCTTCTCAGGAAAAAAGTATCGAAAGTTTCGTGAATGCTCAGACAAATTCGAGAATAGCATTCAATGGCGGTGTTAACAGGGTGGTGCTGGAAGAAGGTGCTGGAGATACTCTTGCATTGGGGGATTCTCTCATTCTTGAATATGCTGCTTATATCTTCAGTTCAGGCAAAGGTTCGGTATTTGCTACCAATATTCCGGAAATTGCAGTGCTTGCCGGAGTTGATATTTCAAACAGCGGCATGGAAAATTATGGAATTCAACTGGGAAAAACATCACTGCTCAGTGGTGTAGAGCTGGGTTTGCGTGGCGTCAGGAAGGGAGAGCACAGCTATATTGTGTTCTCATCCAGGTTTGGCTACGGCAATAAAATAGTTGGTATTGTTCCAAAATACTCTCCTCTCATATTTGAGGTATGGATTAAAGACGTAAAAAAGAATTAATTTTTTAACTTTGCTTGCTTATAATAAAGTGATAATATACAAAAGGCTGATGAACAATATTTTAAAGTTTGGCTCAATATTTTTCTTTTCAATGGTTGCATTTTCTTGTGCAAGAGAGGTTGAGGAGAGTGCGGACAGTGTAGAAAAAAGAGTACTGGATGCGTACATTAAAGTTGTCCATAAAGATACACTTCAACCAACAGCATCCGGATTATACATGATTCCAATTAAAACCGGAACCGGCATGCCTGTTGAAAACCTGAATGGCGTTTATGTAAGATATTCAACTCTGGATCTTAAGGACAACTACATTTCTACAACTGATGCAAATATTGCAAAACAGGTTGGGGGTTTTTCGTATGCAACATACTACGGACCTTATCTTTTCGAGACAGGATACAATACAATCATAAAAGGGCTTGAAGAGGGTTTGCTAAAAATGAGAGAGGGCGGTAAAGCCAGATTCATTATCCCTTCATGGCTTTCGGACTATAACTATCAGGGAAGTAATAAAGCCCACGCCACAACAACAATTTACGATGTCGAAATCCTTAAGGTTATTAAGGATATGAAGGTTTTTCAGACAGATACTCTTGAGGCCTACAGCAATAAATACTGGGGAGGATTAGACTCCGTTGCAAACAACTACTACTTTAAACTGCTTTCTGCTACAAGCGGAGATTCAGTTAAAGTCAATTCAGAGCTGCAATATAACTATGTAGGAAAGCTACTGGACGGATTTGTATTTGATACAAATATTGAGGATACTGCAAGAAAATACAACATTTACGATGCCACTAAAAAATATGTGCCACTGGATCTCACTGCTCATATTGAAACAGAAACCGGAGATGGTAAAGTTATAAGGGGTATGGCTAAGTCTATTCTTAAAATGAAATATGGCGAAAAGGCTATAACCTTCTTCTCTTCCGATTTCGGCTATGGTTCAACAGAGCAATCTTTCGGAGTATACCAGCCTCTCTTCTTCTATATTGAGGTACTAAAAAAGAAGTAAGGTAAATTTGTATTAACGATAAATAATAAACAGGCCGGCTAAAATCTTAGCCGGCCTGTTTATTTATATTGAAATATTTTCTAACCTACAAAATGAAAGTGAGGTCCAAATCTTTCGAATGCAGCTTTGTCAAGCGCTTCGCGGTGGTCCGGATGAGCAACTGAAATCAGCAGTTTTGCTCTCTCCTGAAGGGATTTGCCATAAAGATTAACGGCTCCAAACTCAGTAACAAACCAGTGGATATGATTTCTTGTTGTAACCACTCCTCCGCCAAGGTTAAGTACAGGGGATATCTTGCTGATTCCTTTATTTGTTGCCGAAGGCATTGCAATAATGGCTTTTCCTCCCTGAGAAAGAGAAGCACCGTAAATGAAGTCAATTTGTCCGCCAACTCCCGAATAGAAAGTAGTTCCAAGCGAGTCTGCACAAACCTGGCCTGTAAGGTCTATCTGAAGTGCCGAGTTTATTGCAGTTACTTTAGGGTTTTTTGAAATAATAAAAGGATCAT
>JAAXVX010000168.1:1816-4103 GCA_013335275.1 Bacteroidales bacterium | reverse complement strand
CCTGCCGTAGCCGGTTTTGTTATGAGTACATTGCCTGCATTGTCTGTCATGCAGTTTAAATTGCGGTCCTTTGCGAATTTTTGCAGGTAAGCGATTATTTTCTCTTCGTGTCCGGACTCTCTGGGAATTTTATAAATATCTCCAAAGAATGAAAAAACTTTTGTAGCGTCCATTAAGATTTGAGTTGTTTTTCAATATCGCTCACATACTTGCGGAAAGATCTGTTTGTGTCTATCAGGTCCTTGACAGTATTGTATGCATGCAGAACCGTTGCGTGGTCTCTGCCGCCAATTTGTGCTCCAATTGATGCAAGCGAATTATTTGTAAGATTTCTGCTCAGATACATTGCAATTTGCCTTGCCTGAACGAACTCTCTTTTTCTTGATTGTGAAAGAAACGATTCTGAACTTATCTTGAAATAGTCACATACTATTTTTTGAATCTTGCCTACAGAGATTTCAATTTTGTTTTTGCTTACAAATTTTTCGGTGAGAGTTTCTGCAAGCTCGAGGGTAATCTTTCTGTGTGTAAGAGTAGACTGTGCAAGAAGAGAGATGAGTGTTCCCTCTATTTCGCGGACATTTGTAGTTATGCTGTTTGCAAGATAATTTATAACATCTTCGGGTAACGTAATGCCGTCATTGTAACTTTTTGCCTTTAATATGGAAACTCTTGTTTCAAAATCAGGAGGTATAAGCTCGGCTACAAGCCCCCATTTAAAGCGGGAAAGAAGCCTCTGTTCGAGATCAATCATTTCCGAAGGAGCTTTGTCTGAAGTTAAGATAAGTTGCTTGCCAATATTATGCAGATGGCTGAAAATATGGAAAAAAGCATTCTGCGTACCTGGTTTTCCGGCAAATTCGTGAACATCGTCAATTATTAGTACATCTATCATCTGATAGAAGTGGAGAAAATCCGTCAGTTTGTTTTTAACATTGGCCGCATCCATAAATTGAGTCTGGAATCTGTTGGCACTTACATATAAAACAATTTTTTCGGGATATTTTTCCTTGATGTCTATACCGATTGCCTGAGCAAGGTGAGTTTTTCCCAAGCCCGAGCCTCCATAAAGAAACAGCGGGTTGAATGTGTTTTTTCCGGGATTCATGGCAATATTAAGACCGGCAGCTCTGGCCAGCCTGTTGCACTCTCCCTCGATAAAGTTGTTGAAATTGTAGTTCGGATTCAACTGCGGGTCTATTTGCCTTTGTTGAAGCCCAGGTATAACAAATGGATTTGCAAAGTTTCCATTCTGGTTTGGGAACGGAACCGATCTGTTTGTCAGTTCCTGAGAATTTTGCTGAGGAAGGGTAACTGTCTCTTCATTCGAGACCACCCTCACGTTGTACTCGAGCTTTGCCTCTTGTCCGATAACCCTCCTGAGTGTTTTTCCGATGAGATCAATAAAATGCTCCTCGAGGTACTCACGAAAGAAATGGGAAGGAACCTCAATTGTTAAAACTGAGTTATAGAATTTGACCGCCTTTATTGGATCGAACCATGTTTTAAAACTACTTGGAGGAATAATGTCCTGTATAATCTGGAGACAATTATTCCATACAAGATTATGTTTCTGATCAGGCATGTTGAAGATTTATAGTTTAGATTCCTTACAAAATTGGGGATAAATTCTGTAAAAAAAAATCTATTTTCACTTGTAAAATTCAATAATTACTCAAGTGGCTGTCTATCAGTAAAAAAATATTTTTAGAAATAATTTTTCAATTTTTTTCGTCTTTGTAACCTGCTGATTTAAAACACACTAATCTTTATGTATTTTTTTGGATTTTTATTGATACTTTCTATTAAATTATCCAGGTCGGTTACAAGCGAATTTATTGAATTATGCAAAGAATCGGTAGTTAAAAGTTTGCCTATTGTTCCGTTTGGATTTTGCATTTCGTTTAAAAGTGACCTCAGAGATTGAACCGTTGCTGCAAGATTTGCCTCTTTAAGCGTATCGGTGAGTTGTGCGAGATTATTAACTGTTTTGCTCAGAGGGGAAGCCGCCTCATTCAGTTTTGCTGAGAGAGCTTTCAGGTTTTCGAGAGTTGATGTAATTTCAGGCCCGTTAAGATCAAGATTGCGGGTTATGGCCTCCGCGTTTCGGATTGTCTTATTAAGGTTGGCAAGGGTCTGTGCAATGTTCTTCTTAGCATTGCTGTCAAGAACTTCATTTACATTTACAAATGTTTTGTTAAGAGAAGAAATGAGCATCTGGGCACTATCTTTCAACGGCAGGAATTCTCCTATAAGTTTATCTACCATGCCTGCTTCAATACCGGAT
>JAAXVX010000168.1:0-1806 GCA_013335275.1 Bacteroidales bacterium | reverse complement strand
CAATTTTAACTGCTTTGCTGCCCAGGAGATCTGCGCTGTAAATCATTGCAACAGAGTTGCGCGGAATAGGGAATTTGGATTTTATCTTGAATTTTGCAACAAAGAGACCTCTTTCCGGTTTATAATCAATTGATTCCACGGTGCCGGCCTTTAGTCCTTTAAAATATACCGGACCGGTAGGAGTGAGTCCCTCAACGTTCTCATATATTACGTAATAAGTGTTATTCTTATTGAAAAAATCCTGTCCCTTCAGGAAATTTATCATAAAATATGCAGCAACCATTGTTACTAAAGCGAATAAACCTATTTTTTGTTCTTTGGTAAGTTTTAATTTCATCATCTTTTCTATTTATTCATTGGTACAATAATACCATCTTCTATTTTTATAACAAATGCCTGAGGAAAGTTCTTCTTCACGAATTTAAGTTCTGCCGAGGCATCTTCGGGAGTATCATACATCCCGGTATAATATTTATAAAAATTTCCCATTTTTGAATATCCTGCCTCCCGGAATCCCTTTAAATCGGAAGACCCGGGTGAAAGGATTTTTGTTACAGCCAATATCTGTATTGCGTAAAACTGTTTTTTTATTTCTGTTTTCGGAACATCAGTTTTTTGAACATCAGTGTTCTGAAACATTGCTTTTGATGCAAGAGCTTTTTGAACAACCGTTTTTTGAGGTGTTGTGTCTTTGTCCTGAATCACTTTTTTTTCTGCGGCTATTGGGATAACATTATCGTCATTGTGTTCCTGAGACGAAGTCATGGAAAACTGTGAGTTTCCCTTTTCGTAGATGCCTTTGTATTCAATAAAAGCATCGAATATTGCCCCGGCAAATTTATCCTGATTTTCTTCCTGCACAAGAATGCCAAGGTCGCTGTTGTTCGAAATAAAACCAAGTTCTACCAGTACAGCTGGCATTGTTGTCCTCCATAAAACAAGAAGTCCGGCCTGTTTTATACCTCTGTTAATAACTACCGGCCCCTTTGAAAGGTTTCTCTGAACAAGCGATGCAAATGAGAGACTGTGTTCGAGGTGAGAGTTCTGTAAAAGAGAAAAAATAATGTATGACTCAGGAACATTTGGGTCGAATCCTTCGTATTTCGAGCTGAAATCGTCTCCCTCCAAAACAACTACGCTATTCTCCAGTTTTGATACTTCAAGATTGGAACTGCTTTTGTCCATCCCCATAACAAACGTTTCTGTTCCTGCAGCCGATCGGGCTTTTGCAGAGTTAACATGTACCGAGATAAAGAGATCTGCACGATTTTTGTTTGCAATATCGGTGCGCTGGTTAAGCGGGATAAATACATCGGTACTCCTTGTATAGATTACCTTAATATCCGGGAAGTTTTTTTTAATTAAATCTCCCAATTTAAGAGCAACCGTGAGAGTTATGTCTTTTTCCCGTGTTTTTCTGTTAATGCTCACGGCACCCGGGTCCTTCCCGCCATGTCCGGCATCAATTACAACCTTGCGAATACTAACATATGAATCGTTTTGTGCAATGCCTTGTATTGTATAAAGCATACAAAAAAACATCAAAAGTATTCTATAGGGCATTTTTTGTTGTTATTTATGATTAATTTTGCGCTTTGCAAAAATAGCAATTATTTTGTTTTTATAAGATAAACCATTATACCTTGCAAAGATTCCTCTACATTCTGCTGCTCTCGGTTTTCACACTGGTATTCTCATGTGATCTTTCTGCCATGCAGGCGGAGCAGGATACTTTGAAACAAAATCAGGACACTCTTTCCTTAAAAAGTGCAGCCGATACTTCCAAAAAGAACGGCTCGCTCGAAA
>JAAXVX010000167.1 GCA_013335275.1 Bacteroidales bacterium | reverse complement strand
GTTCCTTCAGGAATTTGCAAAGAACCCCGCTTACGCTTCGTTATTTGCTGTTACCCACCCGGGTATTTTAATGTCAATCTCGCAAATGTCCGAAACCTTGTTTATCCTTGCCATTCCATTTTTCCTCAGTCGTTTTGGCATCAAAAAAGTGGTACTTATGAGCATATTCGCCTGGGTGCTGCGTTTTGGCCTCTTCGGGCTGGGAAATCCGGGAGACGGTCTTGTTTTGCTTGTCATGTCCATGATTATTTATGGAATAGCTTTTGATTTTTTCAATATTTCAGGATCTCTCTTTGTGGAAACAGAAGCCAGTCCGGAAATAAGAGCAAGTGCACAGGGGCTTTTTATGATTATGACCAACGGAATAGGTGCATTTGTAGGAGGCTGGGTAAGCGGCTGGGTTGTGGATTATTTTACAGCTGCAGACGGAATGAAAGACTGGCAAAGTATATGGTTTGTTTTTGCAACATACGCTCTGATATTAGGAATACTATTTGCAATTTTCTTCAGATACAAACACATTCCTAAGACAGCTTGATGATTTAATATGAAATTTGAAAAAACAGCTCAGGATCCGGATTCTTCCGCGCGTTGTGGTTTGCTTTACACCGATCACGGAATTATCGAGACCCCAATCTTCATGCCGGTTGGAACGCTTGGCACCGTAAAAGCGATATTACACAGAGATTTAAAAGATGATATAGGGGCCCAGATTATTCTTGGGAACACATATCATCTATATTTGAGACCAGGTACAGACATTATCCGGAAAGCCGGAGGGCTCCATAAATTCAGTTCGTGGCAGGGGCCTATTTTAACAGACAGCGGAGGCTATCAGGTATTCTCTCTTGCACAAAACAGAAAACTGACAGAGGAAGGATGTACTTTCCGCTCCCATATTGACGGATCTAAACACCTGTTTTCTCCGGAGGGGGTTGTGGACATACAGCGTATAATTGGGGCAGACATTATTATGGCACTTGATGAATGTCCTCCCGGGGACTCAAATCATGCCTATGCAAAAAAATCGCTTGCTCTCACGCAAAACTGGCTGCTCAGGGGATGTGCCCGCTTTGACTCAACTGAGCCGCTTTATGGCTATTCTCAGGCATTTTTCCCTATTGTTCAGGGGTGCGTATACCCCGACCTCAGAAGGGAGGCTGCAGAGCTGGCTGTTGCGCTTAACCGGGAGGGATATGCCATTGGAGGGCTCTCTGTTGGCGAACCAACTGAAATAATGTACCAGATACTGGAAGTGCTGGACCCTGTTTTACCCAAGGATAAGCCACGATATTTAATGGGAGTGGGAACTCCCGCGAATATACTTGAAGGGATAGCGAGAGGAATTGATATGTTCGATTGTGTTATGCCTACAAGAAATGCAAGAAACGGCATGCTTTTTACATCGGAGGGGATGATAAATATAAGAAACAAGAAATGGGCCGATGATTTGTCGCTGCTGGACCCGGATGGAGTATCATTTGTTGACCACACATATACAAAAGCATATCTGAGACACCTCTTTATTGCCGGTGAGATACTGGGTGCACAAATTGCCAGCGAGCACAACCTTGCATTTTATCTCTGGCTGGTGAAAGAGGCAAGAAAACATATTGCAGCAGGAGATTTTAAACCCTGGAAAGATAACATTGTTAAACGGCTTGAAACCAAATTATAGTCATTATGAATTTCAAACCAACAATACTGGACAGATACATTATCAGAAAGTTTATCGGCACTTATCTGTCGGCATTGCTCATTATAATTGGTATTGTAATAATTTTTGACATAAGCGAGAAGATAGACAACTTCGTTCAGAATCAGGCTCCTCTTAAGGCGATTATCTTTGACTATTACGCCAATTTTGTTCCGTATTTTATAAATATGTTCAGTCCTCTGTTTGTATTTATAACAGTAATATTTTTCACATCCAAACTTGCCTCGGACAGCGAAATTGTAGCCGTACTGTCGGGAGGAATCAGTTTTAACAGGTTCCTTTATCCGTATATGATTTCTGCTGTATTCATAACCATTTTCAGTCTCATCCTTAACCTGTATATAATACCTCCGGCAAATACAAACAGGATAGCTTTTGAGGAGCTGTATGTCAAAAAGAAATTCCTCAACACAAACCGCAATATTCATTATCAGCTTTCTCCCGGCGAGTATGTGTACATGGAGTCTTTCAATAACCTCAACAAAACGGCAATGAAGTTCACCCTGGAAAGTCTCGACGGACACAAAATAACTTCAAAGCTTTCTGCGGAAACTGCTGTATGGGACAGTACAAAACAAGGATGGACCCTTTATGACTACTACATAAGATCCTACAAGGGGAATGTAGAACAGATAGAGAGCGGTAAAATTAAAGATACTGTCATAAACCTTACATTCAGCGATTTGGCTACCCGAAAAAATGTGGTGGAATCATTGAGTTTCAATAAACTTAATGAGATGATAAAGATTCAAAAACTGAGAGGGGATAAAATGGTAAAATATGCCCAGATTGAAAAGCATACCAGGCTGGCGCTTCCATTTGCCGCAATAATCCTTACGATTATGGGCGTATCTCTCTCATCAAAGAGAAAGAGAGGAGGTATAGGTGTTAATATCGGAATAGGTATTACCTTAAGCTTCTCCTATATCCTGTTTTTAAGGTTCAGCCAGATGTTTGTCCACTCCGGAGTATTGCCTCCTTATATAGCGCTGTGGGTGCCTAACATGGTTTATGGGCTGATAGCCTATTTCCTCTACAGGATTGCCCCAAAATAGGGGCGCAGGGCTTTTTAAAGCTGTTTAAGGCGTATTGCTGACAGCATGTCGTCAATCATCTCTTCCATCCCCCATTTTGGTTTCCAGCCCCACTCCTTGCGGGCGCAGCTGTCATCCATATAATTTGGCCACGAAGCCGAGATGGCATCCTTCACCGGATCTACATTATAATCAAACTTTGCAGAAGGGACTCTTTTGCAGATTGCAGAAAACAACTCTTTTGGCGAGAAGCTCATTCCTGTTACGTTAAAGCTGTTTCTGTGAATAAGGGTTGCAGGATCGGCATCCATAAGCTGGGTTGTTGCCTCAAGAGCATCCGGCATATAAAGCATATCCATATATGTGTTTTCGGGTATCTGGCAGGTATATGTTCCCTTACGGATTATCTCATAGAATACTTCAACTGCATAATCTGTTGTACCTCCGCCGGGAAGACATCCATTTGAAATAATTCCAGGGAATCTTACACTTCTCGAATCGACACCAAATCGTGAATGGTAGTAGTCACTCAATAACTCTCCGGAAACCTTGCATACCCCATACATCGTATTCGGGCGCATAACAGTATCCTGAGGAGTATTGTCGTGCGGAGTATTGTTCCCGAACGCACCTATGGAACTTGGTGTGAAAATTGAGCATTTGAACTCTCTTGCCAGTTCGAGGGAATTAAGAAGGGCTCCCATATTAACCGACCAGGCAAGCTGAGGGTTTTTTTCGCCGGTTGCCGACAGGAGAGCAACCAAATTATATATTCTGTCTATTCTGTTCTCTTTAATAATTGCTGAATATGATTTTACATCCAAAGCGTCAAGTGCTATTGACCTTGAAATATTGCTGAGGCGTTCAACTACCTCGGGCCTTACATCGGCAGCGATTACATTATCGTAACCATAATTTTTTTGTAAGTGTGGGATTAACTCCGTACCAATCTGTCCGCCGGCACCAACTACTAAAATATTCATATGTTAAAGAAAATTATCTTTTTGTAAGCGAAATGAGGTACAAATGTATGAATTTTATACTAAATCTTTAATTTTAATTCCAGATTTCATTAAATGTTTATTTACTTTTGTTATATGAACGGAGAAGAATTGTATGAAGTCATATCTGCTTTATCAACAAAGGCGGGCTTTGTCGATTTTGGTGCTGCTCCCGTTGAAAAACTCACAGCAGAAAGGCTTCACCTGGAAGAATACATTGCAGAAGGGCATAATGCCGGTATGGGATATATGGCAGGAAATATGTCGCTCAGGGAAGATCCGGGACTGCTTTTAGAAGGAGCAAAATCGGTCTTGTGCTTTCTCGCCCCCTACAAGCCGCTTGTTCTTCAGGATG
>JAAXVX010000166.1 GCA_013335275.1 Bacteroidales bacterium | reverse complement strand
AATTTTCCCTGTTTTTTCAGAAGGCAGCCACTCCAGCGATGACCTGAATATCCATTTTCTGTAGGTGTTCCACTTTGCCCCGACACTGATACCTGCCTCTCCCTGTGTCTTTCCTCCGGAAGAATAGGCTCCTCCAAACGGAGACACATAGTCGCGTGAATAATTACGATACTGTACAGAAAATTCTGCTGACCCGGAGGGAGACCATAATGCTCCGGCAACCGCGGCAAAAGCTCCGCCGATATCTATTGCGGTTTCGCCAAAGAGACGGATTCTTCCGAATACCGCATATCCATCCACGCTCATGTTTGCTCCGGCTGATCCGAATTTTGAGGCTCTGGTTAAAAGCAGGGAGTCTTTCCCTGTATAGGGCATGCCAAACCAATATACTGCAAGCGTTTGACCTATGCGAAAGTTAGTTCCGCCGTAACTTATGTTTTCTCCTGCCAGAGACACGCCGAGAGAGCGTTTGCGGTCAAGAGTGGCAGTTGTGTTATGCAATCCGGTTACAAGCAGGGAAGTATATCCTCCGTTATAAATCCTTGCATCAATATTTCTGGTAGAATAAAACAGAGTGAGATTAAGATTGCCAAATTGAGCATTTGCTGCAACTCCCCGGAATGATTTGTTTTCATCTGTAGAGCTGTATGGAACAACACCCGATTCGTTTTTCTTTAGAGACGACGGTTCCCGCAGAGACGATATGGAAAAAGAGTTCCACAAAACCAGTCCCTGACCGAATCTCGCAGAATAATCCCCTATGATTATCCGCTGAAACGGACCTGCCTTTTCAAACGAAAGAGATGCCCCGAGCCAGTCTGCTCCTATTTCTCCCGCATCTCTCTCGGATGTCATAGAAAATTTTATCCTGCCGGGGTATTCGTACTTATACTGAAAGTAAATCCTTCCCGGAAATGAGAGGTATCTGCAGTTTGGGTTGCGGCTCCACTCTTCGGCTGTTACGGGAGTATATCCCTTTTGTCTTTCAAGTGTATTATTAAACCGGAACAAAAGTTGTGACTTTGAATCTTTTATGAGAGAGCGCATTGAAACAGGCGGCGGGGAGTCATTTGAAGATAACCGGATAAAATATTTGAGCTTTTCTGCCGTACGTTTGTCAAAACCGGGAACAAAAGAGAGTTCGTCAAGTGATAGGATGTCTCCGAATTCCTTTCGGTAGTCTATAAGAGAAGAAATCATAAATGGAGTGAGAAGCGGCAGGTTTTCCATTTCTGCCGGTGATGCCTTATTTATTAAGACAGGATTGTCTGCAAGATTCTCAAGGTATTCAATGGCCTCCTCTGCAGAGGAGCTGCCGGCAATGGACATCTCTTCCGAAATCTGTTCAATTATACTTAATAGTTCCTCCGATTTGCCTTTATCGCGATTTTGCGAATAGGCACCAGCACTGCACACCAGGTGCAGCAGAATAAAAACCGCTCGCCTCATATCTCCCCCTCATTTTGTTAAAAGAACCCTATTTTTTTACTTTGAATTCGTACTCTACCTTATTTAGTTCTTCATTTGCCTTCACAATCTTCCCTGCCAGTTCCGCTTTGAATTTGACCATCTGATCCATCCTGTGAGAATCGCCGGTTGCGAGAATCTGAAGTGCAAGAATAGCTGCATTTCTGGCTCCGTCAAGTGCAACTGTTGCAACCGGTATCCCGGAAGGCATTTGCAAAATTGAGAGTATCGAATCCCATCCGTCTATTGAATTTGATGATTTAATAGGAACTCCAACTACAGGCAGCGGAGTCATTGCAGCAATAACTCCCGGAAGATGAGCCGCCCCGCCTGCTCCAGCAATAATAACTTTAATACCTCTGAGTGCGGCATTTTTGGAAAAAGCTACAACCTCTTCCGGTACCCGGTGTGCAGAAAGTGCATTTATTTCGAAAGGTATCTTCATCTCATTTAAAAATTCTGCAGCCTGCTTCATAACCGTAAGATCTGAAGTACTTCCCATAATTATGCTCACTAAAGGATTCATTCGTTATTTTCTTTAAATTGGTATAAGACAAAATTAATACTTAATTTCGCGGGCACAAATATTTTTTTATATGAAGCGCATCAGACTACACGACAAGAACTTCAAAATATGCATCCCTCACGACACAATACAGGAAAAGATTGCTGTTGTTGCCGATAAGCTAAACAGGGACTACGCAGGAGTAGAGAATCCGCTCTTCATTTCGGTACTGAACGGCTCTTTCATGTTCACATCCGACTTGCTTAAAATGCTGGATTTTCAGTGTGAACTATCCTTCATTAAACTTTCTTCATATTGCGGCACATCGTCTACCGGAGAGATTAGGGAGATTATGGGTCTTACTTCAAATGTAAAGGGAAGATCGGTTATAGTTGTTGAGGATATTGTCGATACCGGGGCTACAATTGTTGAATTGCACGACATGCTCATGAAGGCTGGTGTTAAAGATATTAAAATTTGTACGCTTCTTCTTAAGCCGGATGCATACAAGAAAGAGATTAAGATAAATTATGCTGCCATTGAGATACCAAACGATTTTATAGTAGGGTACGGTTTGGATTATGATGAACTGGGAAGGCAGTATAGAGATATATATGTTTTGGACACTACAATTTAAGAATGAAGTATTTAATAATTTTTGGCCCTCCCGGGGCAGGAAAGGGAACACAGTCGAAATTAATTGCCAAGAGATACAATTTTAAACATATCTCTACAGGGCAGCTTCTGCGGCAGGAGATTGAAAAAGAGACGGAAACCGGGAAAATTATCCGTTCTGTAATTGAAAATGGCGAATTCGTGGACGACAGCCTTGTAATGGATATAGTTAAGAACGAGGTTTGTATGGACAATGGCAATTTTGAAGGGTTTATACTGGATGGGTTCCCCAGAAATATAGATCAGGCAATAGCATTTGATGAAATGATGGGGTCATACGGGAAAAAAATTGATGCCGTACTGTCGCTGGAAATTGAAGAGAGTATTATAATAAAGAGAATTCAACACAGAGCTAATATCGAAGGAAGGCTGGATGATGCCGATTTTGATACTGTTAAGAAAAGGATCGTGACATATCATGAAGTAACAGAACCTCTGATTACTTATTACAAATCGCAGAAAAAATACTTCCCGGTAAACGGAGATATGGCTATCGAGGTTAACTTCAGGGATATCTGCAAAATAATAGATAAATTATAAATGAGTAGTTCGAATTTTGTTGACTTTGTCCGTGTTTTCTGCGCTTCCGGAAACGGAGGCAAAGGATCTACCCACCTCCACAGAGAGAAATTTGTGGCAAAAGGCGGGCCGGATGGCGGTAATGGAGGGCATGGAGGTCACATAATTCTGAGAGGAAACTCACAGTACTGGACACTCATCCATTTAAGGTACAGGAAACACATCAGAGCAACACACGGAGGAGCCGGAAGTGGTGCATTGTGTACCGGTGCAGATGGTGAAAACATAATTGTGGATGTACCGCTGGGTACTGTGGCTAAAGTTGCCGACACAGGGGAATATCTCTTCGAAATTACTAAGGAGGGGGAAGAAAAAATTCTTGTAAAAGGGGGCCGAGGCGGAATGGGAAATGCGTTTTTTAAAAGCGCAACACACCAGACTCCCCGCTTTTCACAACCAGGAGAACCGGGTGAAGAGAATTGGTTCATACTTGAACTGAAACTCCTTGCCGATGTGGGGCTTGTTGGATTTCCAAATGCAGGCAAATCAACTTTGCTCTCTGTAATGTCCTCTGCAAGACCAAAAATTGCCGATTACGCCTTTACAACTCTCGAACCTAGTTTGGGTATAGTTGAGTGCAGGGACCAAAAATCTTTTGTAATGGCAGACATCCCGGGAATAATAGAGGGAGCACATTCGGGGAAAGGGCTGGGATTAAGATTTTTAAAGCATATTGAACGCAATTCTATGCTCCTGTTCTTAATTCCTGCAGACGCGAAAAGCATCAAAGACGAATACAAGATCCTGCTAAACGAGCTTAAGCAATATAATCCGGAACTGCTTACAAAGGACAGAATTCTGGCAATTTCAAAATCGGATTTGCTGGATGATGAGTTGGAGAAGGAGATAAAAAAGACACTCCCGAGAAAAGTGCCTCACATATTTATCTCTTCTGTGGCAAACAAAGGATTGACGCAACTCAAGGATCTTCTGTGGG
>JAAXVX010000165.1 GCA_013335275.1 Bacteroidales bacterium | reverse complement strand
AAAACGCCTCACTACACAAATAGGTTCCGGAGCAGGAATAGCTGCGGAAAGCGGTGTGGACACAATTTGCGATTTTCGCACGGTGGACGTTGCTCTTGGGGGACAGGGCGCACCTCTTGTACCTGTAGGAGACAGAAATTTATTTGCAGAATATGCATATTGCCTTAATCTTGGCGGATTTTCCAACATCTCTTCGGAAGGCACAGGAGGTAAGAGACAGGCCTACGACATATCGCCGGTGAATTATGTTTTAAACCATTATACACGCCAGATTGGGCTGGAATATGACCGGGACGGGGAGATGGCTAGAGCCGGTGAGATTAATTTAGCCCTGCTCGAGAAACTCAATAACCTTGAGTTTTACAATCAAAAAGGGCCAAAATCTCTTGGCCGTGAATGGGTGGAAGATATTGTTATTCCTTTGATAGATTCTTTTGGCCTTTCAATTAACGATAAACTTGCAACATTCTGCGAACACAACGCAATACAAATATCACGACACATAAAAGGAGGAAAGGTTCTGCTTACCGGAGGCGGAGCATTCAATAAATACCTTGTTGAACGGATGAGGATAAATGCACAGCAGTGCGATTATTTTGTTCCGGATGCACAAACTGTCAATTTCAAGGAAGCACTCATTTTTGCATTTCTGGGTGCGCTTTTTGTACATGATATTCCCAGTTGCCTGAGCTCTGTTACAGGTGCCAGATACGATAATATTGGAGGGGCTTTGTATAAATCGGGATTAAAGAAATAATTATTTTTGGTAACTAAAAAAAAATCCCTATTTTTGCAGTCCCAAATTTAATATGCAACCGCTTATACGAACCTGGGTGTCTGTAATGTTGCGCAAATACTAAAGGAATAATGGATTTAATTAAAATTGCAGAGCAGGCATTTGCCGGTGAGGTAAAGGTTCATCCAAGCTTTAAAGCTGGTGATACCATTACAGTTACCTATAAAATTAAGGAGGAGACAAAAGAGCGTCTTCAGAATTACCGCGGAGTTGTTATTCAAAGAAGAGGTTCCGGTTCTACTGAGACATTTACAGTTCGCAAAATCTCCAATGGAGTGGGCGTAGAGAGGATTTTCCCTATTACATCTCCATTCATCGACTCAATTGAGGTTAACAAACGCGGTAAAGTTCGCCGTGCAAGAATTTTCTATCTGAGAGAACTTACAGGTAAGAAAGCTCGTATTAAAGAGAGAAAATACAGCGCTATCGCAAAGGATATCGTAGGTAAATAAACCCTAAAATTTTGGCCCCGTAGCTCAACTGAATAGAGTTTCTGACTACGGATCAGGCGGTTACAGGTTTGAATCCTGTCGGGGTCACTACCAATTAAAGAGAAGGCAATCGAGAAATCGGATGCTTTCTCTTTTTTTATGGTATGAATTATGTAATCTTTTATAAGAATTGTATAACAATATTTTTTTTTCAGCATGTAGCTTTGCTCATAATATTTAATAAAATAATATCGTGAAAAAATTAATTCTATTAGTAGTCATTTTAACCGGAGGCTTTCTGAGTCAAACAGCAAATGCTCAGGTTACATTCAGATTAAATATAAGCAGTCAGCCAATATGGGGCCCTTCGGGTTATGACCATGTTGAATATTATTATCTGCCGGAAATTGACGCCTATTATTATGTTCCTACGCGCCAATATATTTATCTGTATAACGGACATTGGATCACAAGGTCATATTTGCCTCAGCGTTACAGGAATTTTGACATGTACAACACCAGGAAAATTGTTATAAATGACAGAAAACCATATTTGCGTCATAACGAATACAAGTCAAAATACTCCAATTACAGAGATCATCAGAACCAGCAATCAATCAGGGATAGCCGTGATTCAAAATATTACCAGAATAGAAAGCATCCTGAGTACAATAACTGGAAAATGAATCAGAGAAATCAGAAACACAATAAACAAAGAGAACACCAAAAGAGTAGGGGAAACAAATAAAAATCTTAGTTGAAGGTTCGGCCTGCAGAGGCATTTATATAGGTTAAGTTTAGGTTAGTTCAAAGAAACGGCAACCGGGAAACCGGTTGCCGTTTTGATTTAATCCCATTGTTAAATTATACGCGAGATAATAACAACATAATTCTTCCCGTATTTTTTAGCGCATTTGGGGCATGTTGTATACCACATATACATCTTTTCCATATTCATTCCCTTTGATTTAAGAATCTGAATATAATCTTTGCACCATTTGTCTGTATCCCTGAAGTCTCCTTCATAAACCTTGCTGTAGAAGGTACCGCTGAGAAATTTATTTTCTGCACCAGGAACCTCTTTGTCTACGGCGACATAAATATCCATATTCCACATAGAAGTGTGGTCCGACAGGCATAGCCAGTCGGTCATGACGGCACCTGCTGCAGATACCTTTTTGTCTACCCTTTTAATTGCCGATCCAAAACCGAAAGGCATATAAAATATTGTAAATACACTGTCTTTTACGAATGGTTTGTTTGTCCATTCGAAAGTCTTGTCGTCCCAGGGCACAGGGTCGAAGGGAGGACAGCATTCTGGGGTTGGTTTAATTGATGACATAACGGATTTAAATTAAAATTAAATTTAAGAAAAAAGCATTTAATAATATAAAATTATTATTAGAGTGTAAAAATAGACATTTTGCATAGTAGAGTTTTTATCATTTGGTGATAGTGAGAAAAATTTACAGTTTACCTTTATAATGAAAAGAATATACAGATACATTAATTAAAACAAATTATCATGAAAAAATTATTATTAGTTGGTTTTGTCTTATTTTGCTTTATCGGTGTAAATGCGCAAACTAAAAAAGGTAATCCATATCACACTTCCGGAACTAAGGAGTATCAGGCTGTAACTGCAAAACTTCTTGGCGAATGGGGCATTTCTTCGTTTACAAAGGGAAAGGCAGAAAGAATCGGAACTGATTTTGACAAAGCCTCTGTTGATTTCAGGGAATTTAATGAAAGGGGGGATGGCGGAGTAGCTATATTTCGTTTTACAATCCCTAAAGCTGTTGTGGATGAAAGGGTCGCTTCTTACAATAAAAACGGTGATGCTGTAACGGTAGACAGTTATGTGATTGAAGCTACAGTTGAGTACAGGATTGACAAGACGGGGGATATCATATATTTTGAAAAGCAGTTGAACAAACCTGTAATTACAGGAAGCGGCGATAAGTTTGAAAATTTTGAGGCCAAAGAAACGGATTTTATTACAGCTCAATCCGAACTAAAAAATCAGGGCGGAGCCACGAATTTGATGACAGCAAAAATTCTGAAATCAATCTCTTCAACTGAATTCATACCAAGAATTCCTTCTCAGGTAAACTATAAGAACATCACCGATAATAGTGCCGATTTGATAACTATTTCAAAAACAAACTTTAAACTTGCCAGGTAAATAATTATCGCTCCTTGTTTAATTTTGCTTCAAGTAGTTCTCGCTTTATTTTTCTGCCGTGCCCCGGCAGAAACAGAACGCATCCAGTATCCAGAAGTTTTTTCCAGCTCTTTCTCATTAAAGGAACATCGTTGGCAAAAGGAGGAAAGATTGAGCCGGGGAATACGCCAAACATTGCATCCCCAACAATTGCAATTTCACGATCCACGATAACGCTAATTGAACCCTGAGAATGGCCGGGAGTGTGGATTATTTCGATATTTAGGCCAATGTCATTAAGTGTTAGATATTCATCAACAAGAATATCAACAGGGAATGGCGTGAAAGGGGCTACTTTCCTTTCAAGCTGTTTTCCAAGATATGCTACGGGCCGGGTAACAAACAATGTCGCCTTTGGAAGCGGACCATATCCTTTTTGTGCAAATTCACTCTCATATTTGCTCATAATAACCTTACATCCTTCCTGATTTTTAATCTTTGATGAATTGTCGCAATGGTCATAATGGGCATGGGTGATAATAAGAATGTCTATTTTTGCACAATAAAGCTGAGTGAAACTTCTTAGCAGATTATTGTATGAAGATTTACTCCCTGTATCAACCAGTATATTATGGGTTCCGGTTGCAATGAGATACGCATTACCTCTAAATGACAGCAACTTAGTTATTTTATACCCGCTCTTTGTAGTCCATGTTTTCATTTGATGCTTTTCTTGAATTCAATAATCTTCAATACGTCATCAATCTGACTCATTTCTTTAATAGCAATTACTAAAG
>JAAXVX010000164.1 GCA_013335275.1 Bacteroidales bacterium | reverse complement strand
CTTTAAGTTTAGCATTTGTATTACGTCCGCCTTTGATACCTATCTCAATAAGTTTGCCAACAGATGCCTGGTCCAGAGTCTGGAAAGGGTCGGCAGGTAAAATCTTTTTAGCAAGATAGTCTCCCATGAAACCTCCGATATCGTCGCGTGAGAAACCGAATGTCATCTGGGTAAGGTCGTTTGTTCCAAAAGAGAAGAACTGAGCAGTATTTGCCATCTCTTCTGCCATGAGAGCAGCTCTTGGAATTTCAATCATAGTTCCGTAAAGGAATGTGATTTTTACTCCGAACCTGTTCTCAACATCTGCGTGAATTCTGTCGCAAATTGCTTTCTGGTCGTCAAGCTCTTTTACTGTAACAGTTACAGGAACCATGATTTCCGGCTGCGGATCGTAGCCCTCTTTCATAAGTTCGGCAGTAGCTTCAAAAATTGCTTTGAACTGAGTTTCCGAAATCTCAGGATATGTGATTCCAAGACGTACTCCGCGGTGTCCCATCATTGGGTTAACTTCGTGAAGTGATTCGCCGCGTTTTTTGATGTCCTCTACAGATATCTTAAGTTCTCTGGCAAGTTCATTCTGTTTCTCAGGAGTCTGAGGAACGAATTCATGCAAAGGCGGGTCAAGAAGACGGAAAGTAACAGGTCTTCCGTTCATAACAAGCATTGTGCCTTTAACGGCAGCCTTTACGTAAGGTTCTAGTTCCAGAAGTGCAAGTTTGCGTTCTTCTTCGGTATTTGAAAGAATCATCTTTCTAAGTTTAGAAAGAGGAGCCTCGGAATTTAGTCCGTAAAACATGTGCTCAATACGGAAAAGACCAATACCTTCTGCACCAAAGTTCAATGCATTCTGAGCATCTTCAGGTGTGTCGGCATTTGTTCTTACTCCAAGAACCCTGTATTTGTCTACGATTTTCATGTACTCTACAAAACGAGGATTTTCAGTTGCACTCATTGTTGTAATAGGAGAGTCGTATACAAATCCTTTAGATCCGTTAAGACTGAATACATCGCCTTCGTTATAGTTTTTACCGTTGATGGTAAGAATCTTTTTGGCAAGGTTGATGTGAACAGCATCGCAACCAACGATACAGCATTTTCCCCATCCGCGTGCAACAAGTGCAGCGTGTGAAGTCATACCTCCGCGGGCTGTAAGCAGACCATCGGCAGCTCTCATACCTTCTACGTCTTCCGGATTTGTCTCTTCGCGTACAAGAATCACTTTCTTGCCCGCAGCGTTCCACTCAACGGCAGCTTCTGCAGTAAATACGATTTGACCAACAGATCCGCCGGGACCTGCAGGAAGACCTCTTGCAACAAGAGAAGCTTTTTGTTCCGATTTAGGGTCCAGGATAGGGTGGAGAAGTTCGTCCAGCTGAATAGGAGCAACTCTCATAACTGCAGTTTTTTCATCAATAAGGTTTTCATGGAGCATATCCATAGCCATATTGAGGGCTGCAAGTCCTGTTCTCTTGCCTGTGCGGCACTGGAGCATCCATAGTTTACCGTCCTGAATGGTGAACTCGATGTCCTGCATATCGTGGAAGTGTTTTTCAAGACCCTTCTGAATATTGTCAAGCTCTTTGTAAACAATTGGCATGCCTGTTTCCAGAGATACAAGGTGTTTGTTCTGGTCGTTTTTGGTTGACTCGTTCAAAGGGTTTGGTGTGCGGATACCTGCCACAACGTCTTCGCCCTGAGCATTTACAAGCCATTCGCCATAGAATTTGTTTTCGCCGGTTGCAGGGTTTCTTGAGAAAGCAACACCTGTTGCAGAGTTGTCACCCATGTTTCCGAATACCATTGCCTGAACGGTAACAGCAGTTCCCCACTCGTCAGGAATATTTTCAATCCTTCTGTAAGAGATTGCTCTTTTGCCATTCCATGATTTGAAAACGGCACTAATGCCTCCCCAAAGCTGCTCGTATGCATTGTCGGGGAAAGGCTTGCCTAAAACCTCAACTACGCGGCCCTTGAAGGCGTCGCATAAGTCTTTAAGGTCTTCTTCCGATAGGTCGGTATCGCTTTTGTATCCTTTTTTAACTTTAACTTCATGCAGCATTTTGTCAAGCTGTACGCGGATTCCTTTTCCTTCTTCCGGCTCAACACCTTCCGATTTCTCCATAACAACATCTGAATACATCATTATGAGACGGCGATATGCATCGTATACGAATCTTGGATTTCCTGTTTTCTTGATAAGACCGGGAATTGTGTCTGCACACAAGCCGATGTTAAGAACAGTTTCCATCATGCCGGGCATCGAACTTCTCGCGCCTGAACGACATGAAATGAGAAGCGGAGCATCTTTGTCTCCGAACTTCATATTCATTACTGCTTCAGCTTTAAGAAGAGCCTCGTCTACTTCTTTCTTTAGTTCTGCAGGGAACTGAAGATTGTTTTTATAAAATTCAACACAAGTATCTGTTGTAATAGTGAAGCCGGCAGGTACTGGCATACCAAGCTTACACATCTCGGCAAGGTTTGCCCCTTTGCCGCCTAACAAATTCTTCATTGAGCCGTCTCCTTCGGCAACTTTACCTCCGAAGAAATACACTCTCTTTACATTTGACATATTTATAATTTATTACGGGTTATTTTTCTGATTTGGGGTGCAAATATAATAAAATATTTTATAATAGTTTGCCCGCCAGCTCTGATAGTTCACTCCTTTCACCTTTAGTGAGATTGATATGCGCAAACAGTTCCTGTCCGTAGAGTTTATCTCCGAGGTGGGTGAGTCCGTTTGAGTGGATATCGAGGTAAGGCGAGTCTATCTGATAAATATCTCCGGTGAAGACAAGTTTGCTTCCTTCCCCGGCGCGGGTGATAATTGTTTTAACTTCGTGTGGTGTAAGGTTTTGAGCCTCGTCAATAATGAAAAATACATTCGAAAGGCTGCGGCCGCGGATATATGCGAGAGGAGAAATGAGCAGCTTTTCGCTGCGAAGCATCTCTTCAATTTTTATTGCCTCGCGGCTGGTAGATTTGAATGACTTTTTAATTACGGTAAGGTTGTCAAACAGAGGAAGCATATAAGGGCCAAGTTTGTCCTTTACATCTCCCGGAAGGAAACCCATATCCTGATTTTGCAGCGGAATAACAGGGCGGGAGAGAAGTATCTGGTCGTACATCTCTTCCTGTTCAACTGCGGCAGCAAGAGCAAGGAGCGTTTTACCGGTACCGGCTGTTCCTGTAAGAGAAACAAGCTTAATGTCCGGATTTAGGAGAGCGTCAAGAGCAAATGTCTGCTCGTCATTTCTGGAGTCGATTCCGTATGCTTTCTGCTTTTTAACCCCAACAAGAGAGTTCGTATAACTGTTAAAGCGTGCAAGCACATTGTTGCCGCCCTCTCTCTCTATTTTGAAAAGCTGGTTTGGCTGCGGGTCGCGAACTTTAAGGTCTTTTGCAGATACTCCCTGTTCGTCATAAAAGAGTTTGTCTATTTTATCCTGAGATACATCAGTCAAAACCTGAACTTCCTTGTGGATATTTTCTACCCTCTCTTCTGTAATCTTGTCGGTGAGGTAGTCCTGAGCCATTATCTTCAAGGCTTTCGCCTTCATTCTCAGGTTTATGTCTTTGGAAACCAGAGCAACTACCCGACCAGGGTTGTTATCTTTTATCCACTGTGTTGTGGCAAGTATTCTGTGGTCCTGCGTATCTTCGAAAAAAGATTCCAGCATCTGCTGGCTGAAAGGGTGGCCAAGTTCTATTTTTATGAGGCCATTGTTTTTACCGATTTTTACTCCCTGGTCGAAGAGCTGATTGTCGGTAATCTTGTCCATCTCGCGGACAAACTCCCTTGCATTGAAATTTGTGGCATCATTGCCCTTTTTGAATTTATCCAGCTCTTCAATAACGGCAATCGGGATTACAATGTCATTTTCCTGAAAGTTGTGAATTGAACGAAAGTCGTGAAGGATAACATTTGTATCCAAAACAAAGATCTTTGGCTGTTTTTTCTCTTTCATAATATTAACTGTTTTTATCTATCCACTCCCTTGCATTAAGGAATATCTCAAACCATGGAGAAACCTGGTCGTCTCGCCTGTCGGCGGGATAGTGTGCCCAGTTGTGAGGGTATGTACACCTCTCGGGGTGAGGCATCATGGCAAGATGCCTGCCGTCTGTGCTGCAAATTCCGGCAACTGCTCCCGGAGAGCCGTTAGGATTTGCAGGATATGAATTGTAGTTGAACTTAAGTGCTGTTTTAAATCCCG
>JAAXVX010000163.1 GCA_013335275.1 Bacteroidales bacterium | reverse complement strand
ATTATTACAAAATTTACCGAGGGAAAAGCTACAGAAACCGACATCCACACACTTGAACATCTCGGAAAAGTAATAAAGGCAACTGCTTTATGCGGTTTGGGCCAAACAGCGCCAAATCCTGTTCTCACAACTTTGCGATACTTCAGGGATGAGTACGACCACCACATGATTGAGAAAAAATGCGAACCGGGTATTTGTCAGAGCTTGTTTAGTGCACTCTGCGAAAACAGCTGCCCTTTGCACATGAACATTCCAAGATATCTGCAGCTGCTTAAAGAAGATAAAGTGGAAGATGCCTTTGAATCCACACTCAGGGATAATCCGCTCCCTTCAACCCTGGGCCGTATTTGTCACTTCCACTGTCAGATGAAATGCCGGAGGGAAACCATTGATTCTCCGGTTTCACAGGGTGATATACACCGTTACATAGCTGATACAGTTTATAAGAGTGGCAATGTCCAAAAGGTTTATGATAAAATAATAAAAGGGAAGCTTCCTCTCACTCACAAACGAATTGCAATCATTGGAGGTGGCCCTGCCGGTTTGACTGCAGCCTATTACCTTGTACGCCTTGGTCACGATGTTACCATTTACGAATCCCAATCGGAAGCTGGAGGTATTCTGCGCTGGGGTATTCCTAAGTACAGGCTCCCTGCCGAAGTTCTGGATTTTGAAATAAAATTCATTAAGGATCTGGGTGTCCATTTTGTTTTTGACACTATAGTAGGCAAAGATGTAAAGATGGAAGACCTCGAAAATGAATATAATACAATCATCCTCGCAATAGGTGCTCACAAAGACATTGATTTGACAATTGCAGGAAGCGAACTTGACGGAGTACTCTCCGGAATGGAATTCCTGAAAGATGTTGCATTGGGCAATAAGCTTAATATCGGCAAACACGTGGTCATTATCGGAGCAGGCAATGTCGCAATTGACGCTGCCCGTACTGTTCAGAGATTCGGTTCCGATGTCACTGTTGTATATCGTCGAATGAAATCGGATATGCCTGCAAACAAAGATGAAATCAAGGGTGCGGAAATAGAAGGAGTTAACTTCCTGTTCCTGTGCAATCCTAAAGAGATTCTTGCAGACACAAGCGATAAGGTCCGCGGTATTGTTTTAATGAAAATGGCATCCGGAGACATTGACCTTTCGAATCGCCGTAAACCTGTACCTACAGGCGAATCCTTTATTCTTCCTTGCGACACTATAATTACTGCTATTGGTGAAGAGGTTGATGCAAAATTTGCAAAAGATTTCGGGATTAAAATATCCAGCAACGGAAATATTAATTCCGACCACTTCACATTCGTAACAAGCCATCCAAAAGTTTATGCAATAGGTGATGCAGTTACCGGGCCTGCCACAGCGGCAGAAGCAATGGGGATTGCAAAGAAAGCAGCCGAAATTATCGACTACAACCTTATGAATAAGCGCCGCTTCCACAAATTGTTCCGTGGTTTTGAATACAGCGATGAAGTTCCTTTGAAACCAGAGGGCGGAAATCGTCACTATCCAACCAGAAGGCCATTTGAAGAGCGTGTTGGCAACTTTAAAGAGATAAATCTTGGTTACACAAAAGAACAGGCCTACGAAGAGGCATCAAGATGCCTGCGCTGCGATGTTCGAGTAATTGTAAATACTGAGGAGGAATAATAATGGAAAAGAAAAAAATAAACATAATAGTTGACGGCAAAGAATATCAGGTAACTGAAGGAAAGACAATACTTGAATCGTGCAGGGAAATCGGAATTAAAATTCCTACGCTTTGTTATCTGAAAGATATTTCCCAGAATGCATCTTGCGGAATTTGCGTAGTTGAAGTTAAAGGTGCAAGAACCCTTGTAAGGTCATGTATCAGCAAAGCAACAGAGGGCATAAATATCACAACTCACTCTGCTGCGATTAATATTGCCCGCAAAACCAACCTTGAACTTCTTCTTGCCAACCACCCGAAAGATTGCCTCATTTGCGAAAGAAACGGCAATTGTGAATTGCAGGACTTATCTGCATTGCTCGGCATTAAGGAGACTCCGTTTGAGAGGACAAAACCGGTTCCCAGAATTGACAACAGCTCGCTTTCGTTAATTCGCAATCCTGACAAATGCATATTGTGCGGCCGTTGCATTGCTGTATGTGCCGATGTTCAAACTGTATATGCAATTGATTTTGCAGGACGGGGACTAAAGAGCAAGGTTTCCACTTACCTGGATCAGGGTCTTGGAAATGTAGCCTGCACAAACTGCGGACAGTGCGCTTTGGTGTGTCCGACTGCAGCAATAGTTGAAAGAGATGAATCCAAAGAAATAATGGCAGACATATATGACGACAATAAAATTGTTATCGTACAAACTGCTCCTGCCATTAGAGTCGGGATTGGAGAAGCCATGGGCATGGAAGAGGGAGCACTTGTAACAGGCAAAATGGTTGCCGCTCTCCGCAAACTTGGTTTCAGCAAGGTCTTTGACACCGATTTCGCTGCTGACCTCACAATCATGGAAGAGGGTTTTGAACTGATAAGCCGGATTAAAAACAAAGGGACACTGCCAATGATAACCTCGTGTTCTCCCGGCTGGATCAAATTCATAGAACACTTCTTCCCTAAATCGCTGGATCACCTATCTACATGCAAATCTCCTCAGCAAATGTTTGGCGCAGTAGCAAAGACATATTATGCCGAAAAATTAAATGTTGACCCCCGGAAAATTGTTGTTGTTTCAATAATGCCTTGTACAGCTAAAAAGTTTGAATGCAAAAGGCCGGAAATGAAGTCTGCCTTCCACTATTGGAAAGAAAAACTCAATCTTCCCGAAAAAGACAGCTTCTTCGATGTAGATTATGTTTTAACAACCAGAGAGCTTGCCAGAATGTTTAAGGTAACAGGTATAGACTTCAGCAATTTGCCAGAAGAGGATTTTGACCACCCTCTTGGAATTTCAACCGGTGCCGGTGTTATTTTCGGAGCTACCGGAGGAGTTATGGAGGCCGCTGTCAGGACGGCATATGAAGTAATAACAGGTAAACCGCTTGATAAAATTGAGCTGAATGTACTTCGCGGTTTTGAAGGCATTAAAGAGGCAGAACTTGACCTTAACGGCACAAAGCTCAGGGTTGCCGTGGCTCACACCCTTAAAAATGCCCGAGTACTTCTTGAACAAATTGAAGAAGGAACTTCTCCTTATGCTTTCATTGAAGTCATGACATGCCCCGGAGGATGTCTCGGCGGAGGCGGACAGCCAATACCTACGACCTGGGCCATTCGTCAGAAAAGATCAGATTCTCTTTATAAGGAAGATCGCTTAAAGCCTATACGAAAGTCACATGAAAATCCTGCAATCAAGGCTATCTACGACGATTTCCTGAAAGAGCCGCTTGGCCATGTTTCACACGAACTGCTGCACACAGATTATATTGAGCGTGGCATCTATTAAGTGAAAAAATAAATTGTTTTTTTGGACGGGAGATTCACAAATAAAATGTGGATCTCCTTTTCTTATATAATTGATTATGAAAAAGAAAATATTAAATTTGTATAACTTACGTAACCCATTTCAACCCCTTTTGTGTTAACGCTATGGTAATAGGAATAATACACAATGTAGCTGTCCTTTTAGCTCTTTCTCTACTCCATTTTATTTTTAGCAAAAATTCCAATTTACGCTATAAAGGAGTTCGTGAAATTCTTATGGGTGTAATAATTGGTTTTATAGGAGTTGTTCTCATGATGACTCCCTGGACCTATCAGCCCGGGATAGTTTTTGATACAAGAACAGTGTTACTCTCCATTTCCGGTCTCGTCATCGGTGTTATCCCAACGATAATAGCAATGGCAACTACTGCACTATACAGAATATACATTGCAGGAGACGGGATAGTAATGGGTGTTGCAACTATTATTACAGCAGGCACTGTTGGTATGCTCTGGGCTGCTCTCCGTCCGCAATGGCGAAAAAAGAAATACTATCTCGAAATGTATGCAATGGGTTTAACTACCCATGTAGGGATGTTGCTTTGCATAATATTTCTTCCGGAAGAGCTCAGAATGGAGACTCTTAAAAACATCTCGCCAACCGTTCTCATTATATACCCGATTGGAACCCTTCTTCTTGGTATTGTCTTAACAGCCAATACTACCCGGCTGGAGAATGAAAACAAAGTAAAGGAAGAGGTTGAGCGCCGGACATCATTCTTTAATGCAAGCAGAGATATGATGTTCATTAAAGATGATAAATTTAGATA
>JAAXVX010000162.1 GCA_013335275.1 Bacteroidales bacterium | reverse complement strand
TTGAGTAGAAATACCCTCAAACTTTTCGCGAAGCCCAGATAGCTTCGACAATAAATTGTTATCGCTCATATTTATAAAATAGTGTGCAAAAGTAGTTAAATAAGTCGATATTTTAAACTATTACTCTATCTGACTCCTTTTATACCTGATTCTTAATACATTTCTGTCTCTTTCAAAATCTGTTGAAACGATTTTTATGGGTCCTATTTCGCTTGTATTTGATATATGCTCACCAATGCATGGGCAGTGGTCATAATCACCCACAGAAATAATCCTTATCATATCCCCGGCCTCAGGAGGCAATTTTGATGTGTTATATCTGAGCTCCGCTTCTTCTCTTGAAACCAGATGCTCTTTAATTTCCAAATTACTGCTTATAACCTCATTTACGGCACTTTCAAGTTTGTCAACCTCCTCCGGAGATAGAGCCCTGTCAAACTTGTAATCGCATTTAGATTTCTTCCTTTCAATGTGATTACTGAAAGATCTGTCCGTACCAAACATTCTAACCATCGTTTGGTTCAAAATATGTTCCGCAGTATGCATCTCTCTGTTGTAATCCTTTTTTGGTTCGTTAAGCATTTGTCAATTGTTTGTACAAAGTTATAATATTCTCCATTTTAATTAAAATTCACAAACGGAAGAAGGCCGGTCAATGACCGGCCTTCTGGAGTATATGATTCAATGATTATTCGCCAAGGAAGAGCTTCATATCCTCATCTACGGTTCCTATTGGAGCTATGCCGAAATTCTTAACAAGAACATTGGCAACATTTGCAGATAAGAACCCCGGAAGTGTAGGCCCGAGATGTATATTCTTAACTCCAAGAGAGAGAAGCGCAAGTAAAACGATAACTGCTTTTTGCTCATACCATGCTATGTTGTAAGCAATCGGCAGGTCATTTATACTGTTTGCTTTAAATATCTCTTTTAGCTTAAGTGCAATTATTGCAAGAGAATATGAGTCGTTACACTGGCCTGCATCCAACACACGCGGAATTCCTCCGATATCGCCCAATGGAAGTTTGTTGTAGCGATATTTGGCACAACCGGCAGTAAGGATAACTGTATCTTTAGGCAAGGCCTGAGCAAATTCTGTATAGTAGTTTCTGTCTTTCATCCTCCCATCACATCCGGCCATTACAAAAAACTTGCGAATAGCTCCTGATTTAACGGCCTCCACAACCTTGTCTGCAAGAGCAAATACCTGAGCATGTGCAAAACCGCCAATTATTTCACCTGTTTCAATTTCTACCGGTGACTGACATTTTTTTGCATGTTCAATTAAAATTGAAAAATCTTTTGGCTTTCCATCCTTTCTGTCTGAAATATGTACAAAGCCGGGATATCCGGATGCTCCGGTTGTATATATCCTGTCACTGTATGTAGAGGTGCTTTTTGGCGGAACAATGCAGTTCGTAGTAAAAAGAACAGGTCCGTTGAATGTTTCAAAGTCCTGAGTCTGCCTCCACCATGAGCTGCCATAGTTTCCAACAAAATGTTTGTACTTTTTAAATGCAGGATAATAATTTGCAGGAAGCATTTCTGAGTGAGTGTAAACATCTACCCCGGTTCCTTCAGTTTGCTTTAAAAGTTCCTCCATATCCTTCAGATCATGGCCTGATATCAGAATTGCCGGATTATTGCGCACCCCTATATTAACTTTTGTTATTTCCGGGTTGCCGTATGCAGTTGTGTTTGCCTTATCCAAAAGAGCCATAACCTTCACACCATGTTCGCCGGTTTCAAGCACAAGGCCTGTAAGCTGTTCAACAGAAAGATTATCGTTTGTTGTGTCCACAAGGGCTCTTTGCATAAATGCATAAATCTCTTTGTCTTCATGGCCCAGGTTAAACGCATGTTCGCCATAAGCTGCCATCCCCTTCAATCCGTATACAGTAAGTTCCCTGAGAGACCTGATATCTTCATTTTCTGTTGAAAGTACCCCAACCTCCAATGCTTTGCGTTCCATCTCCTCAACATTTTTTGAAGACCAGAAAGCTCCTTCGTATTTTATATCTTCAATTTTGCCACCTTTTGATACAAACAGTGCCCTCATAGAGTCGCGGAGGTCAATCGCCCTGCCTATCCTTTTGACAAACCTTTCTCTGTCGAAATTGGCATTGGTAATTGTCATGAATAGTGAATCGGTAATAAATTTGTTAACCTCATCGTTTTCCACTCCCATTGCTCTTAAAGGAACAGAATACTGAGAAATGCCTTTGCAAATAAATACCAGCAAATCCTGAAGATTCGCTACATCTGCGGTTTTACCGCAAACACCCTTAACTGTACATCCTGTATTTCGGGATGTCTCCTGACATTGAAAACAAAACATATTGCTCATGATTTTCTAATTTAAATTATTATTAATTATCCCTAGCTTTCTATGAGCAAAAATATAGATAATGAAAGCATTAATCTGTCATAATTGTTACACAAATATAAAATTTTATCTTTGTGAAGCAAATATTCCGATATGAAAGAAATAGATTTCTCAGGTTGCCCGATTATGAGTTCGCTCTCAGGGGAAAGAATTAAAAATCTTTTTGAAGAGATTGAATTTAAGATTAATACATACAAGAAAGGAGATATTGTTGCCCGTCAGGGTTCTCCATGCAAATATCTTAATATCCTTTTGGCCGGAGCTGTAAAAACGGAGATGGTTGCCGAGAATGGAAGTGTTATGACAATAGAAAATATTGCTGCTGTGAGGCCACTGGCTTCTGCCTTTCTTTTCGCCGAAAACAATATTTTTCCCGTTGATGTTATTGCAACCGATTTTTGCAGGATAATTTCTATCCCCCGTGACGAGGTCCTGAAGATGTTTCAAAAAGATGCCGGATTTCTTGAAAGTTATATTAAATACAATTCCAATAAAACTCAATTTCTTTCAACAAGGCTTCAGACACTAAATATTAAAACAATCAAAGGCAAACTGGCATTCTACATTCTTGAAGGATTGAATAAAAACCTGGTTTTGAACCCTGGTAATAACAAATTCCGGATGGATAGAAATCAGACCGAACTTGCCAAGTATTTTGGTGTTTCCCGTCCTGCTCTTGCCAGATGTATATCTGAAATGGAAGAAGAGAATATTATCCTTATTGAGCACAAGGAGGTGAAAGTCATTAACAGAGCTGCCCTTCAGAATTTACTGGGATAAAAAGATGCCATCATTCAAAAAAACATATTCAGCCATCATTTCTACTTTATTGGTAATATTTTTTTGCGTCTTTTTGCTTCTTGACAATAACAGAAAAAAAGAGGCAGAAATTGTTCCATTGCTCATTATCACAGATTTTGGAATAGATGTTGATGATGCCGAAGCAATAAACTGGATTGCATCTTCAAAAACAATTAACCCCGTTGCTATAATTCACACAGGAGACCCGGATAACAAAAGAAAATCGGGGTTGAGAGAATTTCTCGGCATATCAGGAATTAAGTCGGAGGTATTCTATGACAACTCCCCCATCGATTCCCTTCTGAAAACATATCCGGGCAAACTGAGAATTGCATTGCTCGCACAGGCAACCTGCTTAAGTGAGTATTTTAATGAAAATATGCAAAATGCCAAAAATATCCACTCAATTTACATACAGGCGTCACCAAAGACATCATCCAATGGTGAGCTAATTGCCGATAGTTCATCGTATAACTTCAGAATTGATATGGAAAGTGCATCAAATGTACTTAAAGCGTCAGACAATATTCCTGTGATTTTCATTGGAAAGTACGCTGCTTATGAAATGCGTCTCACGCGAGACGATTTTATTAAAATTGCTTCAAATGGCAGAGCGGGAGCCGTTATGTGGAATGAAGCAGAAAAAGGCATAAAAGAGTTTGCAAAGAGAGATTCAGCCTTATTTTACAAGGTATTTAAGATTGATTCTACCTTAACAATGAATAGAGCCCTCAAGGAACAAATATATTTTTCAAACCCATACGACCTTCTCACTGTTATTGCAATTGAAGACACATCCTATTTCAATTTCACAAATATCGGAAGACATCTTATTTGTGGCAGAAACCCGGAAACCACTAATATCAGAAATCCCTTAAAGCTTAAAAGAGATATAATTGAAAGACTTGGAAAGCAGCGTTAAAAAAATAGAGGACATCTCATACCGAGACATCCTCTATCCAAATTAACAAAAAATTAGTCCTGATAACTGTCAAGTATTCCCTTAATCTGAGAAGCCTCTACCCTTCCGTAAACTTTCTCTCCAATCAGGAGAACAGGAGCAAGACCAC
>JAAXVX010000161.1:396-4259 GCA_013335275.1 Bacteroidales bacterium | reverse complement strand
GAGAAGTCGCCGCAAAACCTGTTCGCACGAGCCTGACTCAGTGTAAGAAGATTCTTTTCGACAACGCGCGAACTGTGAGCATCACGCATTTTGTTATACTTATCGCGTATGGATGTAGCATAGTCGATACTGTCTTTGTTAAGCAATGAAGATAAAACACCTGCGGCTTTTGATGCGTCCTTTACGTGAATTACAGAATATGAGTAAACAGGCGCAACTTTAACAGCCGCGTGTATTTCCGAAGTAGTTGCTCCTCCAATCAGGAGAGGAATTGAAATTTTCCTGCGTTCCATTTCTGCAGCAACATGAACCATCTCTTCAAGCGAAGGAGTTATGAGCCCGCTAAGACCAATAAAATCTACCTGCTCTTTAATGGCGGCATCAATAATCTTTTCTGCCGGAACCATAACGCCAAGGTCGATTATCTCGTAATTATTACAAGAGAGCACAACTCCCACTATGTTTTTTCCAATGTCGTGAACATCTCCCTTAACTGTTGCCAAAAGAACTTTGCCTGCGCTCTTCTTCTCCTCGCCGAGGCTCTCCTGTTCAATATAAGGAGCAAGTTTTGTTACAGCTTTCTTCATTACCCGGGCACTCTTAACAACCTGCGGCAAAAACATTTTACCGGAGCCAAAAAGATCTCCCACTTCATTCATACCTCCCATTAACGGGCCTTCTATCAGTTCAATTGATCTTTTAAATAGAGATCGCGCTTCTTCAACATCCTGTTCGATAAATTCGTCAAGGCCCCGGATGAGAGCGTGCTTTATTCTGTCAACGACAGGAAGCATCCTCCAGGCGTCTTCTTTTTCTTGTTTCTTTCCCTCATTCTTAATTCCCTCAGCAAATTTCACAAGCCGTTCAGTCGCATCGGGACGTCGGTTAAGAATTACATCCTCTGCCAGTACGAGAAGATCCGGTTCAATTTCGCTATATACCTGCAACATCCCCGGGTTAACAATACCCATATCAAGACCGGCCTTTATTGCGTGGAAAAGGAAAACCGAATGCATTGCCTCACGCACTTTGTCGGTACCGCGGAAAGAAAAAGAGAGATTGCTTATTCCTCCGCTCACTTTTGCATGCGGAAGGTTCTGCTTGATCCATTCTGTTGCCCTTATGAAATTGATTCCATAATTATTATGCTCCTCTATGCCTGTTGCAACAGCCAGAACATTGGGGTCAAATATGATATCTTCCGGAGGAAAACCTATTTTTTCCGTAAGGAGACGATATGACCTTTCGGCTACCCCTATTTTTCTCTCAAAAGTGTCTGCCTGGCCATTTTCGTCAAAAAGCATGACAACCGTGGCTGCTCCATATTTTCTGATTGTTTTTGCACGGTTGAGGAAAACATCTTCTCCCTCTTTAAGGCTGATTGAGTTGACAACAGATTTGCCCTGGATGCATTTGAGAGCTCCCTCAATAACACTCCACCGGGAAGAGTCAATCATTAACGGAAGCTTTGAGATATCCGGCTCGGCCATAATGAGATTCACAAACTTTACCATCGCCTTTTCCGAATCAAGCATCGCCTCGTCCATGCAAATATCAATAACCTGCGCACCACCTTCAACCTGATTCCTGGCTATTGCAAGAGCTTCGTCGTATTTCTCCTCCCTGATGAGGCGGGCAAACTTAATCGAACCTGATACATTTGTACGTTCTCCAACATTTACGAAGTTTGTTTCCGGAGTTATTGTGAGAACCTCAAGGCCGCTGAGCTTTGTGAATTTTTTAATATCGTGCTTAACCCTTGGTTTATGATGTTCTGAGGCCTCGGCGATTTTTTGAATATGCAGAGGGGTCGTTCCGCAGCAGCCTCCAAGAATATTCACCCAGCCCTCTTTCATATAATCTTCTGCAATTGATGCCATAAAGGCGGCAGACTGGTCATATTCGCCAAACTGGTTTGGCAGACCGGCATTAGGGTGTGCGGAAACGTAAAACGGCGATTTTGCACTCAGTTCCTGTATGAAGGGGCGGAGTTGCTCCGCTCCTAAAGCACAGTTAAGCCCAATGCTAAACAAGGGGAAATGGGAAACAGACACTAAAAAAGCTTCCAGGGTCTGTCCTGTAAGAGTCCTTCCGCTGGCATCAGTGATTGTACCGGATACCATAACCGGCAACCTCATTCCCCTCTCCTCAAAAACAGAATCAATTGCAAAAAGTGCAGCTTTGCAATTAAGAACATCAAATACAGTCTCAACAAGAAGAATATCCACGCCTCCGTCAATCAGACCTTTCGCCTGTTCCGAGTATGCCTCTGCAAGATCATCAAAAGTTACAGCTCTTGCTCCCGGATCGTTGACATCGGAAGACATTGATGCTGTGCGGTTGGTTGGCCCCATTGTGCCCGCCACAAAGAGGGCGCGGCCGGGTTTGTTATCCTTCCCAAGGGAGGCCGCATATTCACGCACGGCTGCCGCCGCCAGCCGCGCCGCCCCAACATTCAACTCATAAACTCTTCCTTCCATGCCATAATCTGCCATGGAAATTTTGTTTGAGTTAAACGTATTTGTAGTAATAATATCAGCCCCGGCTTCAAGATATTCCCTGTGAATACCTTGAATAACTTCCGGTTTAGTAAGGGACAGCAAATCGTTGTTCCCCTTCTGAAGCATGGGATGTTCCTTAAACATCTCTCCTCGATAATCGCTTTCCTGAAGTTTGTGCCTTTGGATCATCGTACCCATGGCACCATCGAGAATCAATATTTTTTTGCCGGCAGCAACTTCAAGTGAGTTATTTGTCATAGTATTCTATTCTATTATTCTTTTAATGCAAAGATAACTCAAAATTCATTTGGGATTACTGTCCCGTCCTGAAATAGGTTGACTGATTTTAACAAATATAAGTAAATGAGTTCATTCAAACATTAGCTTTTTGGCTTATGAACTTGTTTCGATATTCTATCCTGTCTAATTGTCTCTGCTGATGCATTCTATCGGGTGTTAACATATGACAGGAGAGATGAGGTCTCAGTTTGTTGTATGCGTACACAGCCTGGTCAATCATTGTTTTCAGTTCAATCAGGGAATGACGCCTCCTTTCGAGAAGGAACTCCTGTTTAATTATTCCATTTATCCTCTCTGCTATGGCATTTGTGTATGGGTCACTGTTCTCTGTCATACTTGTAACAACATTCATTCTTCGGAGTTTTTCCTGGTATTCTTTGCAGCAATACTGTGAACCCCTGTCTGAATGATGTATGAGCTTGGTCTTGTATTGTCTGTTATTAAATGCCATTGCAAGCGACTTAATAACCAGCTCTACATTCATATTGTCACCAAGACTATAACCCATAATTTTCTTCGAGTATGCATCTGTAATCATTGAAAGATAAAAGTACTTGTCATTTCCGTTGATGTATGTGATGTCGCTTACCCACACCTGCTCGGGTTGATAAATTTTAGAGCCGGTAACAAGGTCCTTGTATTTTGGAAAGTGATGTCTGGAGTTGGTTGTTATCTTGTATTGTCTCAGAGGAGGAACCAACATCCCGTTGGCTTTGATTATCTCATTCAACTTGTCTCGCCCAATCTTAATCTCTTTTAGTGGTTGAGAAAGTGTTTGGTATAGTTTCTTTGTTCCTATGCGTGGCATTGACTCTCGCTGGCTTTTAACCAGCGATATCGCCACGAAGGCCTGAACCTTCTTTGTCTTGAGATTTTTCTTGTGTTTGTAGTATGCTTGTTTGGTTTTCCCGAGTAATCGGCACCCAAAAACTATTCCTCCTTGTCCTCCGTTGGAGATGTAGGTGTCGACTGCTCGGGCATAACTTTTTTTAACAGATCAATGTTGTAGTCTTCCTTTACTACTTGTACGATTGCATCGAACATGATTCCCTTTTGCTTGAG
>JAAXVX010000161.1:0-386 GCA_013335275.1 Bacteroidales bacterium | reverse complement strand
TGTTTCCTTAGCCTTGAGTTGATCTTTCAAACGCTTGACATTATTAGGATCACCGGCATTTTTCATAGTATGAATGATTGTGTAATCTGGATCAAAAATACCATATTTTCTCATCCATTGTAATATTGTCTCCTCATCTTTGATGTTATACTTCTGTATAACTTCTTGCATTGTCTTGCGTTTGTGTTCTACATCAGAGACAATCCTGCGTTGAAAACGCTCTAATTTGCTCTGATAAATTGGTTGCTCTTTCTCGATGTTTAATTTCTTCATAAAAATTGAGTTTTGGAGTCAACCTATTTCAGGACGGGACACCGTGCCACTCTATTTGAATAATTATCTAGTAATAAAGAAGTTACCAAAAATGAAGAGATGTCATATCTCTT
>JAAXVX010000160.1 GCA_013335275.1 Bacteroidales bacterium | reverse complement strand
TTGTATGAAAATGGAGGCCGCTGCCTGCTTTACCCACAGTAATCTTTGGCGCAAAAGTAACATCCAGTCCGTATTGATATGCCAGAGTGCGGATAATCCACTTTGCCATCACAAGCTGGTCCGCAGCAGTTTCAACAGGATTTACCAGAAATTCTATTTCGTTTTGTTCATATATTTTGCCGTCAAGCGTAAAATTACCAACCTCCGAATGTCCGTACTTTATCATTCCGCCGGCCTGGGCAATCAGATTCATTGCATCGGTGCGGAAGTGTTCAAATTTTGTAAATGGCTGCGACTCGTGATATCCTTTCTGGTCAACAGTAGGATATAGTCCATCGGCCCGGTCGATAACATAGAATTCCAGTTCCCCCATTGCCTCGAATTTGAGTCCTGTTGCCTTTGTAAATGAACGGCTGGCTTTTAAAAGGGTATATTCAGGAGCACTTTCAAGCGGAAGCCCCTCTTTTGTGAAATAGGAACAGAGCAGGCCAAGAGCCGGAATTTCCGAAAACGGATCGACATAGGCAGTAGAGTAACGAGGAACAATGTATAAATCACTTGAACCTGCTTCAATAAAGGGAAAGAGGCTTGAGCCGTCTACCCGCTCGCCGTATGAAAGGAGAGAATCAAGGTACTGAAGGCTGGTTATCGGGAAATTTAATGTTTTTAATCTCCCGTCGGCAGCAACATACCTGAAATTTAAAATCCGGATCTCCTTGTCAACAACAAATTTTATGATGTCTTTTTTATTGAAATCAAACGGGCGCTTATTAAGATGGGCAACCAACGGGTTGATATTATACTTTATGAATGAATCCATGAAATTGAAACTCTTTAAATGAATCTGGCGATAAATTGTTTGAAAAACGGACACAAATATATAAATTTTTAAGAAAATACTCTATTTTTCATATTTGCGCATCTTTTAGATTTTTAATAACTTTGCAAGCTTATGAAATGGAACAAAAAGGTATACATATTTTCGGCAATTACATTGATTGCGGCTATATCAGGTTTTTTTCTCCTGAAATATACATTACAAAATAAAAATAAAGGCGAAGAGGCACCTGCCAGAGTGCTCAAAAGCGTCTATGCCGTTCCTGTTGACGCAATTGCAGTATATGTTTTCGATGGCCCTCAGACAATTGAAACTTCATATTACAATCAGAAGAACCTCTTTTCAAAATTTATAAACCGCAGTAATCCCCTTTATAAGTTTATCAATAAGCTCATTTTCCTGGCAAAAAGCGAGGCTTCATTTAAAGAGATGGCAGCCTCCGATGCACTGACATCACTTCATTATTCTTCGAAAGGAGAAGTTTCCCTGCTTTTTTGCATGAATATCGAACAGGGTAGCCTTGATAATTCACTTCTTATTGAACGTTTAAAGGGTGACGCCGAATCTGTAAGTAAAAGAGTACTTGGCGGAGCAGATATTTACAGCGCAAAGGGACTTGATTTTACAACTTACAAAGGATACCTTATTGCTTCAACATCTCCCATACTTGTGGAATCTTCGGTGAGGCACCTCAATTCCGGAACGTCTATAATGGATAATCCGGATTTTGAAAAACTGACTAAGGAGAAAATATTAAATAAAACCCTCCTGTTTGTAAACCACCAAAACCTGGGCAAGTTGTTCTCCGGGCTTGCAGTGGGAAAATATCTGGGATATGCCGATTTTGCATCTAAATTTTCTGCATGGAGCGTAATAGAGGGGGAATTTGAGGATAACCATTATCTTTTCAAAGGCGAGCTTATAAACTTAAAAGGAGTAGGAAACTTTACCAGCAGTTTTGCTAATAAAATTGGCGGAGATTCCAGGGCATATGAAATACTGCCTTTCAATACTTTCATCTCTGTCTCAATACCTGTTGAAGATTTTGACGGTTACCTGATTTCCTACAGAGGATACAGAGAACTTAACAAGCGTCTTAACCCTGAAGCAAACGACAAGGGCAGGGAGTGGTTCCTTTCAAAATACCCTAAAGAAGTGGCTATAGCAGCCATCCCTTATGGCAGCAATTTTGAGTGGGTATCGCTTGTGCGCATGGAGGAACCTACTGGCTTTAAAAAGTTTTTTTCATCGATATTCAGCAAATCTTCTGCGGAATTAAAGGACTCAGTTTTAAAATTTGAGAACAAGGGAGTGCTTAAGGAAATTTTCGGTTCGATATTTGATAACTGCAGGGAAGAGAGTTTTTGCATAAAAGGGCACTGGATGATAATCGGGCCTTCCGATTTAATGAAGGAGTTTGCAAAAGGGAAATTTTTAAACTTTACTATGGCAGATTTCGTTGACCAGACATCTGTTTCCGGTCGGCTGGACTTAAAAGGAAGTCCTTTAACTATAATGATGAACGCAACAAATTTGCAGGATTCCGTTGCTTCATTCTTTAAGCCTCTTATGAGAAAAGATGTGGAGAATGTTTTAAAGCAGGCCAATCTGGAGTTTGCTTCGTTCCGGCTTGTTCCTGAAGATGGCAAACTCAACTTTGAACTGCTCCTTTATGCCGAACAACTTGACAAGCTGCCGGTACCTAAGGCGGTCGAGGGCGGAAAGCCTGCAGGATGGGAAAAAGACAGTATAGTAAAAATTCCTGCGGGGCCATTTGAAGTCAAGAATTTCAATAACGGAGAGATGGAATATCTTATTCAGTTTCCGAATTTTAAACTGCAGCTGGCGGATAAAGACAAGAAAGGTATATGGACCGTTCCATTTTCTACCCCTTTGAGAGGATATGTAGAACAAGTTGATATGTTTGGAAACGGGAAACTGCAAATGCTTTTTGCAAGCGGAAATCAGCTTTTCCTTCTTGACAGGCTCGGGCGGTTTGTGAATCCTTATCCTAAAAAAGTAAATGAGCTTATTCTTTTGGGACCAAAAGTCTACAAAACCGGAGACAACGGAGAATTTGCAATTATGCTTCTGCATACAGACAACACGCTGAGGCTTTATGACAGGGAATGCCGTCCGTTTGAAGCATGGAGCAATATAACTACAAAGGAAACTATTAAAGGATTCCCGGAACTGCTCAAAGTAGGAAAAAACAGATACTGGATTCTTAAAAGTGTGTTGAAGACGAGGATATATACAATTAATGGAATTGAAGTTACAAGAGAATTAAAAAGGTTTGAGCTTTTGCCAAACACCCCTGTTAAAGTTGTTTCCGACAATGAAGTCATTGTTAAAGTTACCGGAAACAAAAATTACAGACTCAATCTTGAGACAGGGGATACCAAAAAAGTAAAATAATGGAAGGATTTATTACATTTATAGCTGTTACGGTAATTATTTTCTGGCTAATCGCCAGATTGGGACCACTCTTACTGCGTTGGTGGATTAAGAAAAAATTCGGGAAATTCATGGACCCGAACCAATCGGGGTTTTCTGATTCAAATACAATCAGGGAAGAGGGAGAAACAATTATAAGCGGCAACAAGCCAAGAGAAAAGGTTGTAGACAATTCTGTTGGAGAATATGTCGATTACGAAGAGAGCAAAGAGAGTAAAGAAAATTAAAAGATGAAGACATTTTTAAGACTACTGGCTTATGCTAAGCCATACAGACACTACTGGCCGGCCTATATGATATTGAGCATTATGTCACTGGTTTTTGGAATTGTTAATTTTGCTCTGTTCAAACCCCTCCTTACTGTATTGTTTCAGCCGGAAACTGTAAATTCGATTGCGAGTTTACCGCAGTTTTCCTTTTCATTTGACTACTTTAATACTGTTTTCCAGTATTATCTGGGGAAGATAATGTTCACAAACGGGATTTTGCAGGGCCTTGCATTTATATGTGCTTTCCTTGTATTATTTACATTCCTTACAGACTTCATAAAGTATCTCTCTCAAAAGATTCTTGTAAGAATGAGGGTTACTATAATGCAAAGAATAAGGGATGCTCTTTTTGTAAAAATATCGGCCCTACATGTCGGATACTTTAACAATAAAAGAAAAGGGGATATTCTTTCAAGCATTTCAAACGATGTAACGGAGGTTCAGAATAGTGTTGCAAACAGCTTTCATGTGATATTCAGGGACCCTCTTCAGGTTCTGGGTTTTCTTGGCGCACTTTTTTATATGTCACCCAAACTCACACTTGTAACCATTATCACCCTGCCAATATCTGCTTTTATTATAACAAGAATCACAAGGACACTCCGCAGAGGAGCAACCGATACACAAATGCTCATCGGAAGGATACTCAGCCAGTTTGAGGAGGCTATTTCCGGAGCAAGGATTATCAAGGCTTTTAATGCACAGGGATACGTAAG
>JAAXVX010000159.1 GCA_013335275.1 Bacteroidales bacterium | reverse complement strand
ACATATTATTTCTCCTTTTTATTCCATTATAAGACTGACAGGATCTGCCAGATATCCAATTATTGAGTTCACGAACCGTGCTGTATCGCCTCCGTCTGCAATACGGTGGTCTACACTTAGAGACAGCGGAAGAACAAGTCCAACGGCAAGCTGATCTTCCTTGACAACCGGTTTCTTCGAAACCCTGCCTACACCAAGAATTGCAGCCTGCGGATAATTAATCACCGGAACGGCAAACAGCCCTCCGATGCTTCCATAGCTTGTGATAGTAAACGTTCCGTCCTTCATATCTTCCAGAGTAAGCTTTCCGTCACGTGCCTTATCGGAGATTTTATTTATTTCCATAGCTATCTCTTTAACAGATAGCTTGTCGGCATTACGGATAACCGGAACAACAAGGCCTTTTTCCGTATCAATGGCAATGCCAATATTATAATATTTTTTGTACAGCATAACGCTCTTCTCAAAATCCATTTCTGAGTTTAATGCCCGAAATTTCTTAAGAGACATTGCGGTTGCCTTTACAATGAAAGCAAGGTAGGTCAGTTTTATTCCTTCGGAAGCTAATGGTTCTTTGTATTTTTTTCGGATTCTGTCCAGTTCGGAAATTTCAACTTCTTCAAATACAGTCATGTGAGCAGCGTTATGCTTGCTTTGAATCATGTTTTTGGCAATCGTTTTGCGCATCTGTGACAAAGGTTCGGAATCCACCAGATTTGGTTGTAAGACCCGGATATTTGTCTCTCCCGACACAGCTGCCGTTTTAATCTGCTTGTTGTCATCCTGTGCAAATCGAATTACATCCTCTTTTGTTACTCTGCCTGCCGGACCAGAACCCTTAATTCGGTTAATATCAACTCCCATATCGCGTGCTATAGCCCTGGCAACAGGTGTAGAAAGTGCTTTTTTTCCCGCGGTGCCGCTGTTTTCTTCAATCCGGACACCCTCTTTACTCGCAACAAGTACAGCATTGTTTCCGGCAACCTCGAGAGTCCCCACAACTCCGGCTCCCTCTTCCAGAGGTTCAACTTTATTTGCCTCATCAACTGCGGCAGAACCTTCCACTCCTTCAATATCAATTTCAACAAGAGCAGAACCAACATGAACCGTTTCTCCGGCTTTACCGAATTTTGCGGCAATTATTCCATTTTTAGGCGAAGGTATTGCCGTAACCACTTTATCTGTTTCCATTGTGCAAAGCGGATCTCCCATTTGAACCGTTTGTCCTTTTTCCACATGCCATTCAATTATTGTTCCTTCTTCAAGACCTTCTCCAATATCAGGAAACTTAAATATATATCTCATAATTTCAATATTTTACTATTCGTTCGATTTCATAGAGGATCTTGTATGGATCCTGCATATAATGATGTTCACCCCTTGGAAGAGGAACAATCGTATCAAATCCGGACACTCTTGCAGGAGGTGCTTCCAGATGCAGGAATGCTTCTTCAATTGCAATCTGGCTGATTTCTGATCCAAGTCCAAAAGATCTTGGGCCTTCAGTTACCGTAATAATACGACCGGTTTTCTTTACAGATTTCGCTATTGTCTCCCTGTCAATTGGATATATTGAACGAAGGTCAATAAGTTCTACACTTATGCCTCCCTCTTTTGCCATAACAATTGCCTTTTGAACTTCACGAATCATAGCACCGAATGCTACAATTGTTACATCGGTTCCCTGAGAAACTACATTTGCCTTACCAAGCGGTATTGTAAACTTCCCTTCGGCAACCTCTTGTTTGATTGCACGATATATTCGTTTTGGCTCCATAAAAAGGATTGTATCATTACTTTCAATTGCCGATATAAGCATACCCTTTGCGTCATGCGGAGTTGAAGGGGCAACCACTTTTAAGCCGGGGATATGCCCGAAAATAGCTTCCATGCTTTCGCTGTGATGTTCAAGAGCATTAATTCCTCCTCCGTATGGCATACGAATTACTATCGGCGTTTCGTACAAACCTCTGGATCTGTTTCTCATTCTTGAGGCGTGGCTTATAATCTGGTTGAATCCCGGGTATATAAATCCGCAGAACTGCATTTCTATAACAGGCCGTAAACCGGCAACAGCCATTCCAACAGCAGTGCCAACCAATCCCGATTCCGCGAGGGGAGAGTCAAAAACTCTCTCTACACCATACTTCTGCTGCAATCCTTCAGTGACACGAAACACTCCTCCCTCAACTCCGACATCTTCGCCATAAACAACTACGTTTTTGTCTTCGCCCAGCTTTATATCCAATGCATCATTGATTGCATTGACCATATTCATTATTTTCATTCTTCTCTCTTTAATTTGATAATTACTTTACTTTGGCTGCCTTCCATTGGAGAAATCTCTCGTATTGTTGCTCCTGCTCCTTTAAATCATCCGGCATTTCTGCATATAGATATTTAAAGACATCTTCCTTAGGATAAGGGCCATAGTTTTCTGCTTCAATAAACTGTCTGTCAATCTCTTCTTTGAATTGAGGAATTATTTTTTCCTCTTCGGCATCGCTCCACAATTTTTTTGATTTAAGGTATCCTTTCAACCTCTTTAGAGGGTCTTTTATATCCCAGGCCTCTTCTTCTTCTCTGGTCCTGTATTTTGTAGGGTCGTCCGATGTTGTATGCGCCCCTTTCCTGTAGGTAAGAGCTTCAATTAATACTGGCCCTTCTCCTTCAAGACATACTTTAACACTCTCCTGTATTGCTTTGTACATTGCAAAAAAATCGTTGCCGTCAACTTTTATTCCTTTCACTCCATAGGCAACAGACTTTATTGCAAGAGAATCTGATGCAGTCTGGACTCTGGTAGGAGTGGAGATGCCATACTGGTTGTTCTGAATAATGAATATTACCGGTACTTTCCATACACCGGCAAAGTTTACTGCTTCATGGAAGTCTCCTTCTGAAGTACCTCCGTCGCCGACAAATCCAAAAACAACTTTTTGTTCTTTATTGTACTTGACGGCGTATCCGATTCCTGCCGCATGAAGCAACTGAGATGCTATTGGAACACTTATGGGAAGGGTGAACTTAGCATTCTTGAATTTGGATCCGTCTTCGTAGCCCATATAGTAGAGGAAAAGTTCCTTTAATGTGACCCCTTTTGCGAGCATAGCGCCCATCTCACGGAAAGCCGGTACCATCCAGTCGTTTTCTCCTATAATAGCACCTGTTGCACCTGAAATTGCCTCCTGTCCGTAATTTGGAGGGTAGGTGTATATTCTTCCCTGCCGCTGATAAGAAACTATCTGAAGGTCGGCAGTCCGTGCAAAAAGCATATCCTTATATGCCTTAATAAGACGGTCATCACTTATATCAGGCATCCATGCTTTATTTATTACTTTCCCGTTGTCGTCAATTATCTGGAAAATTGTTTTTTTTAGTGGATTATATTCGTTAAACATTCTGATTATTTTTAGTATTTGATAAAAGATATTTTCAATACTACTAATAACAGATAACAACCTATTTTGTTGACGAATATGAGAATCAGGTAAATATGTGTGAATTATATAAGATATTAAAAGATTATATAACTCATTTTGATTACTTGGGATGTAATTTTATCGGTAATCAAAAATGAACATATTTTATATCAATTGTTATGGAAAGGAGTGTTGTAAAAATTAAATCTATTACTAATGTTACTCATGATGTAATTAGAATTGTAACAGAAAAACCGGAAGGATATAATTTTATCCCGGGACAGGCTACAGAAATCTCAATAAATAAAAGCGGGTGGCAGGACCAGAGAAGGCCCTTTACGTTTACCGGTTTGCCGGAAAACGATTATCTGGAGTTTATAATAAAAACTTATGCAGGGCATAAAGGCGTAACAAACGAATTGCTTACATTAAAGAAGCATGATGAACTAGTTTTACATCCGGTATTTGGAGCAATTGCATATAAAGATGAAGGAGTATTTATTGCCGGAGGAGCCGGGATTACGCCATTCATCTCAATTTTCAGAAGTCTTGAATCAAAAGGTAAGATTGGAGCAAATGTGCTGTTATTCGCAAATAAAACACACATGGACATTATTCTTGAGAATGATTTAAGGACATGGTTAGGCAGTGCGTTCGTCAACATTCTGTCTGAAGAGAAAACGACAGAATATAATTACGGTGTGATTAACGAAAATTTCCTGAATGCAAATTGTCCGGACTTAAATCATCATTTTTATGTATGCGGTCCTCCACAGATGATGGATTCCGTACTAAAACAATTGGCCCATCTTGGAGTAGATGAAAATTCAATTGTCAAAGAGGCCTTATAGCTAAAAATATATATCCCTCTGGC
>JAAXVX010000158.1 GCA_013335275.1 Bacteroidales bacterium | reverse complement strand
GTTCTCCCATTTCAAGGAAATCGGAAACCCTGAGTGCTTTTTCCAGCTCCTGATTGAATTCAGAATTTTCGCCCGGTACAAAAAGGTTTTTGTAGAACTCTTCGCGCAAAACTTTAATTTCCTTAACAGCTTTCTTGAGACCCTCCTCGTTTCTGGCCATTCCAACAAAGTCCCACATAATGTGACCAAGTTCTTTATGGAAATAATCCACCGGTTGCTTTCCCTTAATCGCAAATAATTTTGCAACTCTTTCTTTGATAGCTTTTTCAGCTTCAGCAAAAGCAGGGTTGTTAATATCTGTTTTTGGAACCTGGATTCTGCTTGCAAGGAAGTCACCAATAGTGTACGGCAGGATAAAATATCCGTCAGCAAGACCCTGCATGAGAGCAGATGCTCCAAGACGGTTTCCGCCGTGGTCGCTGAAGTTTGCCTCACCAATTGCATAGAGTCCCGGTACAGTTGTCATTAAGTTATAATCAACCCAAAGACCACCCATTGTATAGTGGATAGCAGGGTAAATCATCATTGGCTCGTTATAAGGATTGACGTCTGTTATTTTTTCGTACATCTGGAAAAGGTTTCCGTAACGCTCTTCAATAACATGTTTTCCAAGGCGCTCAATTGCCGATTTAAAATCAAGGAAAACGGCAAGTCCGGTATCATTTACACCAAACCCCGCATCACATCTCTCCTTTGCTGCTCTTGACGCAACGTCACGAGGAACAAGGTTGCCAAAAGCAGGATAGCGGCGCTCGAGATAGTAATCTCTGTCCTCTTCTGCGATTTGTGAAGCCTTTAATTTTTTAGCTCTTATCTTTTCAACGTCCTCTTTCTTTTTAGGAACCCAGATTCTTCCGTCGTTTCTCAGAGATTCACTCATGAGAGTGAGTTTCGATTGCTGTTCTCCGTGAACAGGAATACATGTTGGGTGAATTTGTGCAAAACAAGGGTTTGAGAAGAAAGCTCCTTTTCTGTAACACTGAAATGCAGCAGAACCATTACTGTTCATTGCATTGGTAGACAGGAAAAATACATTGCCGTAGCCACCGGTTGCAATTACAACTGCATGCGCCCCATGTCTTTCGATTTCGCCCGTTACAAGGTTTCTGGCAATAATTCCTTTTGCTTCGCCATTAATCAAAACGACATCGAGCATTTCGTGCCTTACAAAAGATTTTACCGAACCTTTTTCAATCTGGCGATTAAGAGCGGCATACGCGCCTAAAAGCAGTTGCTGACCGGTCTGGCCTCTTGCATAGAACGTTCTGCTTACCTGAGCACCGCCAAATGAACGGTTGTCAAGCAATCCGCCGTATTCTCTTGCGAAAGGAACTCCCTGGGCAACGCACTGGTCTATAATGGAGTTGCTTACCTCTGCGAGGCGATAGACGTTTCCTTCTCTGCTCCTGTAGTCTCCCCCCTTTATTGTATCATAGAAAAGACGGTAAACAGAGTCATTGTCGTTTGGATAGTTCTTGGCAGCATTTATACCCCCCTGAGCCGCAATTGAGTGTGCTCTTCTGGGCGAGTCGCTTATGCAAAAAACCTTTACATTGTAGCCCAATTCTCCCAGCGAAGCAGCAGCAGACGCTCCTCCCAGGCCGGTTCCAACAACAATTACTTCAAGCTTGCGCTTATTAGCTGGGCTTACTACACGAATCTGAGACTTATGCTTCGTCCATTTCTCGGACAAAGGCCCCTCAGGGATTTTTGAAATAAGTTTTTCGGACATTTTTAACGGTATTAAAAAAAGTGCACAAACCTAGACATTTTGGGCAAGATAAACAAAGAATACTCCTAATTTCGTATATTTACCCGATGATAAAAATGTAGCATTACAATAATATTTATAACCCCATCATACACATGAAAAAAACTCTTTTATCACTAATCACGGTACTATTGACGGGCCTGTCGCTTTATTCACAGGTATCAATTATTCCAAAACCCAATTCTGTAATAACAGGAGAGGGGGCTTTTGTTTTGGACAGAGGAACAACAATCACTGCTAACTACAAAAACCAGTCGGACCTTAATTATCTAAAAGAAAAATTAGTAAAAGCAACTGGATTCCAATTTACAGTTACAAATAATTTACAGCCAAAAAATTATATTTATCTCGATATGTCTGCCGGTTATCAGATTCCGGACGAAGGTTATATTCTTACAGTATCTGCAGATGCCATTACAATTAAAGCCTCTGCGTCATCCGGAATATTTTACGGCATACAGTCTCTTCTTCAGCTTCTTCCGCCAACTGTTTACTCCGGAAGAGCAACCGGACACGAAATATGGAAAGTTCCGGCAGTTACAATCGAAGACTCGCCAAGGTTTCACTACAGAGGTATGATGCTTGATGTATCCAGAACATTTTTCGATGTGGCTGTGGTAAAAAATTATATCGACTGGATGTCCTATCATAAAATAAATGTTTTGCACTGGCACCTTTCAGACGACAACGGATGGAGAGTGGAGATCAAGAAATACCCCGACCTCACCGCCAAAGGTGCCTGGAGGGGCCCGAATGAGGTGCTCGAACCTTCGTTTGGATCGGGAAACCAAAGATATGGCGGGTTCTACACCCAAAAAGAGATTAAGGAAGTTGTTGCATACGCAACCGAAAGGCACGTTGAAATAGTGCCCGAAATAGACCTTCCGGGCCACAGTAAGGCGGTTACCGCTTCATATCCAAATGTTGCCTGCGACAGCGAAGAAAACGGCCTCAGCGTACAGGGAGTGGGAAAGAACGTATGGTGCGTCGGAAAAGAAGAGAACTTCAAGATGCTTGATAATATTATAAAGGAGCTTGCAAAGCTTTTCCCTTCAAAACATATTCACATTGGAGGAGACGAAGTTAATTTTTCTGCATGGGACAATTGCCCTAAATGCCTTGCTTTAAAAGCAAAAGAGGGGCTGAAGGACAATGAGGAACTGCTGAATTATTTTGTACGCAGGATGGAAAAGATTGTTGAAAAACATGGCAAGCAAATGTCCGGATGGGACGAAATTATCAGCGGTGGTGCGCTAAATCCTCAAACAAGAGTCTATGCATGGAGAAGCATTGAAAAGGGTATCGAGTCGGTTAAAAAAGGACAACCTACCGTTATGATGCCCGGCCAGTATTGCTACTTCGATATGAAACAGTCGGAACTTGAGAGGGGTCACAACTGGGCAGGACTTGTATCTTTAGAAAAAACCTATTCTCTTGACCCAATAGGAACAGCCTCGCTTAACGAATCCGAATCAAAACTGATTGTTGGCGTACAGGGTGCTCTTTGGACAGAGCTTCTCGGATGGCCGGCAAGATTTATTGATTATCAGACTTATCCAAGACTTGCAGCAATGTCCGAAACCGGATGGACAATGCAGAATTTAAGGAGCTGGAGCGACTTTAATGACCGTCTTACAAAATTCCATTACGACAGAATGTATCACATGGGAATCGCATTTCGCATTTCTCCTCCTGAAGCAAAATACGAGGATGGAGCAGTTCGGGTTACCCTTCCTTATCCATGGGCTGTTGTTAGGTTTACAATGGACGAAAGCGAACCCACACCACAGTCTCCGGTATACAAAGGTGAAGTATATACAGACAAGCCGTTAAAATTCCGCTTTGCAACATTCTTCAGGGATGAACTTAAAAGTATTACAGTTAAAGTTTCTAATGTGTCTTATGAGTATCAGAAACCAGAACTTGAAATAGAGACAAACATAGATGAAGGAAAGGGAAATCCATTGACAAATCTATACGACTACAAGCAAAATACCTATTTCCGCAGCAGCAGAAAATTGCAGGCAGGAGACTTTATTACATATCGCTTCAAATCTCCGGTTACTACTCCAAAAATTATTGTAGAAACAGGTATTCCAAATATTGCATTCTACTGGGTTACCGATGGATATGTTGAGATTTCTTATGACGGTTCTTCGTTTGTTAAATACAGCGATCTATACAGGGGTTCGGCTGCAATTCTTCCCAAAGAGCCGGTTAAGGCTGTAAGAGTAGTTGTCACAGCTCCAAACGACGGACACATTGCTGCATTCCAGGATCTTAAAATCGAGTAGTTTCAGGTAACGATTACCGCGTTATAATAATAAAGGATGGCTAAAAAAATAGCCATCCTTTATTTATTTAAGAGATAATCCTTAATATTTATTTATTGGCTGAGAGCGATTTGTATGCCTGCAAAACAATCTGGTCGGCCTGCTGGTTGAGCTTTATTACCTCCGGTGTGTTGAGTCCCTCTTTTCTCCAGCGTTCTATTGATTCTTTGTAGACGGCAAAAATTGATTCTTCGCTGCCCTTTAGCTCCTGAAGATAT
>JAAXVX010000157.1 GCA_013335275.1 Bacteroidales bacterium | reverse complement strand
GGTTCTTTCTGTTTTTTAGTAACAAAGCTCGTCTCAAAAGATCTCTGGTTCTTTTTTGTTAAGGATTCCGATGAAATTTCTGAGTGTATAATATGCTTTGACGGCACTTTGCTGTTGTCAATCTGAGAATATTTTTGGCTTAGGGACTTTGGAGCCTTTCGACTTTTTTGCTTTTGATTATAAGCTCCTGAAATATTCTGTGGAAAAGCATCATGCTTACTACTACCGGATAATTGTTTATCCGTTTCTTTATCCTCAGGTTTATGCAGAAGTGAAAAGAAAAGTCCTTCACCCTTAACAAATCCTGGCAATAGTCTTAATGAATATTTGTCAGAAAATATAATGCCCGACTTTTCCGCATCCTCTTTTGAAAAGCGTGTTGGCTGATTGTTTTGAAAATTATCCGTAATATTTCCCTGTTTTTTGTTAAAATGGCTATCTCCAAATAAATCAACGGGCACTGCTTTGAAGTTGTCAATGAGCCACTCTATATTATTTTCATCTTCGTAGCGGTTCATTGTACAAGTTGAGTAGGCCAAAAGGCCTCCCGGAGATAAAGAGTCCCAGATATCGGATAAAATTCTTCTTTGCCTGGAAGCCGATAATTTTACTGCTTCTTCCGACCACTCCAGTATTGCATCCGGGTCCTTGCGAAACATCCCCTCTCCCGAACATGGCGCATCTACAAGAATAAAATCAAAAAAATATCCTCTCCGGGGGAACTCAGCGGCATCAAGCGATGTAACATCAATATCAGGATAACCCCACTTAATAATGTTTTCCCGCAGCACTCCCACTCTTGTGCGGATTACTTCATTTACTGTAAGTTTTGAGCCTTTTGGCGTGATGGACGCCAGATGGGTAGATTTTCCACCGGGTGCAGCACACAGGTCAAGTAGTTTTATTGTGCCGGATGGCGTTCCGGCTGCCGGTGAAAATTGCTGAACAGATTTTGATGCTGATAGTTCCCTGAGAAACGGTTCGAGCAGAGACAAAATCATAGAACTGGGTTCCTGAACATAGTATGCCCCGGCATGAAGTGCCGGATCAAGAGTAAATACCGGTCTTTCCGAAAGATATAACCCTTCTTTGCACCAGGGAACCTGATTACCGGAAAGCGATTTTGAAAGATGCGAGTCAACAATACCGTCTCTCGCCCATTTTCGCGGATTTATCCGGACGGAAAGTTCTGGTTCGCCTGAGAGTATTGCAGATATAACAACATTGGCATTATCGCTGCCTATCGCTTCCTGCAGATACTCTTTGAATTTTTCCGGCAAAACAGATGTCATCTCTTAGTAAGTTGTATTAAGAATTATTTCCGCTCACCGGAATAATAATTCGCACCCCAGAGATCGTATCTTTTGTACTGATTCTGAAGTTTTTCACGGAATTTAACAATGTTCCTGCTTTCACGGGGAGACCAGTAAACTTCTGATATAGCTGAGAGACGAGGGAAAATTCCATATTCCACCTGCTCTTTATTGGCAAAGTATTCTGTCCACATACAACCCTGACCGCCAAGCACATTTGCAGCAGCTTCTTCCGGGAATCCGTCAGGAATCGGTTCAAAAAGATAAACAGAATCAAGTGTGGTCAGCCAACTTTTATGAGCAAGATTTGTCTCACCCTCTCTTTGTGCAATATTAAAATAGCTGTTGACCATTGGGGTCATAATAGCCTTGTGTCCCATTTTCGCAGCCTTAAGCCCGCCTTTTTCATTTCTCCAGCTCATTACAATTGAGCCGGGAACCAAACCGTCGTCAATCATCTCGTCCCACCCTACTATTTTTCTGCCGCGGGCAGTTACAACTTCGGATATCCTCTCCACAAAATACTTTTGCAACTCATTTTCGTCCTTCAATCCTTTGCTGCGCATATATTCCTGAGTAGATGCCGATTCTTTCCACCATCTTTTCGCACATTCGTCTGCGCCAATATGGATGTACGGGCCAGGAAAGATATCCATAAGTTCATTAAAAACATCGGCAAGAAAAACAAATACGTCATCCGAAGGAGCGAGTACATTGTTCTGGCGATTATATATTCCCCATGTGATTGCGGTTTTTTTAGGAATATCCGGAGTTGTACTGAACTGGGGATAGCTCGCAATGATAGCCATTGAATGGCCGGGAACATCAATCTCCGGTACTATTGTTATTTGCCTTTCGGCAGCATATTTTACTATATCCTTCAATTGTTCAACAGTATAAAACCCGCCGTACCTTGTGGAATCCACACCAGTACCGGGAAAAATGCCAATAATAGTTCCGTCTCTCCAGGAGCCGATAGAGTTAAGCTTTGGATACTTTTTACTTTCAATCCTCCAAGACTGATCGTCTGTAAGATGAAGGTGAAAATAATTCATCTTGTGAAGAGCGAGATAATCTATGTATTGCTTTATGTAATCAACAGAAAAAATATGCCTTACAACATCCAGATGCATTCCTCTGTACTCAAACCTGGGATAGTCATAAATCTCAACTGCCGGAACAGTAATCTCAGATATCACTGTTTTATTTATATCCGAATCCGGCCTGACTCCAACTTCAACAGGCAAAAGCTGAATCAGGGACTGAACTGCATAAAACAACCCCTGTACATCCGCGCCAATTAGTTTAATACTGCCATTTTCTGCAGAAAGGAAATAGGCTCCCTGCTTAGGCTTTACGATTATATCAGAAAAGTCATATTGTTTTCCGGGTTGTTTGTCTGCCTCAATGAACGCTCTTTTAACACCTTCCCTATCAATTGATAGACTTATAACTGAAGAGGCTTTTTTTGCGGATTTTGCAACTTTCAGGCTAAACCCATAATACTTTTTAAGATAGCTGTTAAGAAACCGGACTGACTCATCACACTCGCCCGAAGCAAGCAATAAAACGCTGTTTTTGTCAATGGCCACCGGAGATGAATTTTTAACTCCTTCTTTGAGCAACACCGGTTCCGGTATTACAGAGATTTTTTTGTCCATAATCTTTTCTGAGTCAAATGCGAAAATGAACGAAGCTGCAAAAATAGCTGCTACGGCCAAAACCGGCTTTCGTAAGTTTTTCATTGTAGTTTATTTAAAGCAGAATTTAGAAGTCTATGCCAATGGGGAACCGCCCATGCCCTTCTCCAGCTCATCGGTAATCTTGTCAACTGCCTCCTGAAGTTTCCCTCCCAGCATCATTTTAAACATTCCGGAAAGTTCTGCATTCAACTCAAGATTAAACGAACTCTCCATTGGAGATATTGACTCAATTCTCATGATGAAATTAAACGGAAACGGACTCCTTCCAAATTGCTCATACCTGATAAGCGAAAATGGAATTCTCTCTGCCACCTTTATTCCAAGGTCAAATCCCTGAACATTGCCGGATAATGTATCGCTTGTGGAAACTATATTTGCCTTTTTACCAATATCTTCCGGAAGGCTTTTTGTAAAATTTGTAAGGTCAGAAAAAATAGCAAAAATCTGACTTGCAGGTTGCTGTATCCTTACAGTTCTGCCCTTTGCCTGTGTATTAGCCATTTAAATCTACAGATTTTGCCCCCACGCTTCCGGATGGAACCTCCATTCGCGAAGAAGTGCTATTTCTTTTTCCCTGATATAATTACAATTCAATGCCTCGTCTATGAGAGTGTCGTAATTTGTAAGAGTGCGCAGTTCGCAGTTGCCATATTCAAATGACCGTCTTGCTTTGTCAAAATTGTACGAGAAGATTGCCACCATTCCAAGAACATGGGCTCCTTCGTTTTGCAAAGCGTCTACTGCAGATAAAGAACTTGCTCCTGTAGAGATGAGATCTTCAACAACTACCACCGATGCACCGGCAGGCAAATCTCCTTCGACCTGAGCTCCTGTACCATGATCCTTTGGTTTAGGACGCACATAAACAAATGGCTTTCCAAGTGCCTCAGCAACAAGTACACCCCAGGCAATGGCACCGGTTGCAACTCCAGCTATCACATCCACGTTTTTATAGTTCTGTTCAATGATTTTTGCAAGGTTTTTAAAAATAATTTCCCTTGCTTTAGGGTAGGATAATATCTTCCTATTATCACAATAAATCGGTGATTTCCAACCTGATGCCCATGTAAACGGTTTATCTGTATTAAGCCTTACGGCTTTAATTTCCAAGAGTTGTCTGGCAACTATTTTTTCAATTGACTCCATAATAAAGTATCTTTGTACAAAGATAGTAAAATCATCCTATTTTTTAATGCACAGTATATACTTCAACAACCGCCGTCTTGCAGTCTGCTCAAACAATGAGGAGGCACTAAGCGAACCAGACGCAGTCCTTTATAGCCCCGGCTCCTTCCCGGAACTTGCAAA
>JAAXVX010000156.1 GCA_013335275.1 Bacteroidales bacterium | reverse complement strand
TCGAAACTTGGTCTTAATTTGAATGCGGCGTATAGGTGCGAACATAAATTTTTATGGCTCAGCATTACTCCTTTGGAATTTCCTGTAGTTCCGGAAGTATAGATAATTGTTGCCAGCTCATCTTCTTTTGCAAACCGAACCTCCGAAGGGGTAAGTCCCTGTTTTTGAAATAACACATCAAGAGTGTCTGCATCTATTACTATATTGAGAGAGCTCAGAATATCCTGAGGGACTTTGTAGAGCAGACGCCTGGATACAATTAATGCCTTTGCCTCGGAGTGCTCTATTACATTTCTCACTTCAAAATCAGAAAAGTCGGGTAAAATTGGTACCACAACCATTCCAAATGCAGTGGCTGCAAAATAAGCCGCCGGCCAGTTTGGCATATTATGACTGAATAACGCTACCTTGTCTCCAGACCCTATTCCGGAAGAGGTCAATAGGTTAGATATAAATTCTGTTTTTATTCCAAATTGGGCATAGGTGTAATTATAGCCACCCACATATGCGAAAGCTGTATTTGTTTTGTATTTATCTATGCTATAGACGAATAGGTCTCTTAAAGTTTCAAATTTCTGAATTTGCATTTCTAATTTTTAATTGGACGGGTGTAATACTGCAATAATCATTCCAAATCCCCGCCTGTAGTAAATCTTTCAGGATGCTTTCCCACAACACCCTTATCTTTGTACCATTGCCGGATTTTTTTCAAATCTCCGGGAACATCATCTGAAAGTTCAAATTTTTCTCCGACTCCAACCTCTTTTTTACCCCAGTCAAAATAGCCAAGATATACCGGAACGTTAGCCGCTTTAGAAATAGTATGAAAGCCGGTTTTCCACCTCTCGGTCAATGCTCTTGTCCCTTCCGGGGCAATAGCCAGGTGCATAATCTCCCTTTTCGCGAATTCGTCAATCATCTGTTTTGCAACTGTGGCTCCTTTTCCCTGACGAACCGGAATACCACCCATTGCCCTCAGAAGAGGTCCGAAAGGGCCTCTGAAAAACTCCTCTTTTACCATTACATAGGCAGTACGTCCCATTGAGTTATAATAAAGGAAAGAGATTAGAAAATCCCAGGCAGAAGTATGAGGTACGCCAAGAATTATGCATTTTGGATCCGGGGCGGGAGGGTCCATTAATTTCCATCCCATAATCCATAAAAGAAATTTGTAGAAATATCTCATTTGAAAATGATTTTAGATTCAAATTTAACAATTATTAAGCCGGCTTTGTCAAAAAGAATACAATAAAGTCATTGTAAGAGGTAAGTGATCGGAAGAATCAATGTTCTCAATTACCCTGTAATCTTTGATTTTAAATCCGCTTTTTTTGCCTGTGAAGAGGTAATCAATTGTTCTGTCGGGATTTTTATTTGGAAAGGTAAACTTATGCGGAAGTCCGGATGTAAGATAGTTGTCAAAAAGTATTTTCATTTCCGGACTGTCCGGTTGCGCATTCAAGTCTCCTCCAAATATTACCGGCATTGATTCCGCTTTAAGAATACTGTCTGCCTGAGTTACCTGAACAGTACGGATTTTGTTTGGCAAATCGAAGTGGGTGGTGGCAATACATAATTTTCCAAATCCCGGAATTACAGTATAGATTAATCCCATTACCCTTTGCTCTCCACCTTCCTGTGCATAAAGTCGTATGCTTTTAGACGAATCGGCAGGAAAGCGTGAGAGTATTGCAATTCCATAATCTCCTCCTGCAAAATCTATTGCTTTAAAAAACAGGTAGTACTTTAGACCGCTTTTTTGAGAGAGTTCCTTTGCCTGATTCATTCCAAAAGAACGGGTTGTCCCATTTTCAACCTCCTGAAGAAGTGCAAAATCGGCTTTGCTATTTGAGATAACCTCTGCAATAGCATCAAGATCAATTTTGCCCTTTTCTGCCGGCGGGTTGCCGTGATGTATATTGTAAGTTATGACTTTAACCTCTTTGTTCCGTCCTTTTCCGTTTAACCCGGCTGCCGGAACAAGTTGAATCACTAAGACTGCTAATGCAAAAAGAAATATCTTTTTCATGACTGGTTCATTTATTTTTCAAGATCACTCACATCTCCCGAAGAGACTCTGATTCCAAAAATCTGATTTGCAACCGTGAGGCACGCGGCGGCAGAATATGTTTTGAATCCTCCTGAGAGGTTGAAGACATTGTTATACCCGTTTTGGGAGAGGATTCGGGATGCAATATATCCCCTTAGCCCCACTGCACAATATACAACTATCCTTTTCCCGGCAGGAACTTCGTCAAGCCTCAGCCTTATTTCGTCAACAGGAATATTTACCGCACCCGGGATATGTGCAAATTTGTATTCCTCATTTGTTCTTACATCCAGCAGAAAATCATTTCCGGGAACAAGCTTTTCAATCTCTTCCCGATGCAAAATACTAACCCTTCCTTTTATTATGTTGTCTGCCACGAAACCGGCCATATTTACCGGGTCCTTTGCCGATGAGTAGGGTGGGGCGTATGCATGTTCTATTTCCATCAAATCGTATATTGTTCCGGAATTTCTTATTGTCTGGGCAAACATCTCAATTCTCTTATCAACACCTTCAAATCCCACAACCTGTGCTCCGTATAGTCTTCCATCGGAAGGGGAAAAGAGAATCTTTACAGACAGGGGCAGTGCATTGGGATAATAGCCGGCGTGTGAAGCAGAATGGGTAAAAGATGAGATATATTCAATACCTTCCCTTTTGAGTATTTTGCCATTGGTTCCTGTGGATGCAACCGTCAAATCAAAAACTTTTGCAATACCTGTCCCAATTGATCCTTCGTAAGTCTGAGCATTGCCGTATACAATGTTGTCGGCAACAATTCTTCCCATTTTGTTTGCAGGTCCGGCAAGAGGAATCAGCACAGGTTTGCGGGTAACAATATTGACAACTTCAATAGCGTCTCCGAGAGCGTATATATCCGGACTGGACGTTTGCAGATATTCGTTCACCTTTATTCCTCCGGTTATTCCAATTTCAAGACCGGCCTCTTTTGCAAGCCTGGTTTCCGGCCGGACTCCGATGCTGAGAATGACAATTTCTGCCGAAAGCTCTTTACCGCTTTTTAGAGTAACAGAAACTTTTGAACTGTCTCCCCCAAATGATACCACGCTGTCATTAAGGTGCAGCCTAACGCCTTTCGCTGCGAGTTCCAGATGTACTATCGAAGCCATTGAGTAATCCAGCGTTGCCATCACCTGATTGGCCATCTCCACAAGATCAACCTCTATACCTAAATGACGAAAGTTTTCGGCCATTTCAAGTCCAATAAACCCACCGCCTATTACTATCGCTTTCTTTACGTTTTTACGAGTAATAATCTCTTTAATTTTGTCTGTATCAGGCACATTCCTGAGAGTAAAAATGTCAGGATGACTGATTCCTTCTATGGGCGGTCTGATTGGTTCGGCACCGGGGGAAAGTATAAGCTTGTCATACTTTTCTGTGTATTTTTTACCGGTTATCAGGTTGAACACATTAACACTCTTTGTGACTGTGTCAATTGATTCAACTTCAGAATTTACTCTGATATCTATTTCGTAACGGCTCGTAAAACCCTCAACGGTCTGTACGAAAAGCTGGTTCCGGGATGCTATTGTATTGCCGATATAGTAAGGCAATCCGCAATTTGCATAAGAGATGAACTCACCTCTTTCAAAAAGTACGATTTCTGCGCTTTCGTCTTCTCTCCTTAGCCTTGCGGCAACGGTTGCCCCTCCGGCAACTCCTCCGACTATTATATATTTCATCAAAAAAAATTGTAATCAAAAATTAACTTAAAATAGTTTTAAACTTCTCCATAATAGCAATGGACTCGCTGTGCATTTCTGAAAGTTTTTTCTCTCCGCTTTCGGTGAGGGTAAAAATCATTTGTCTTTTATCCTCTTCTCCCATATGGCGCAATATGAATTTTTTGGATTCTGTAGTGTTTATCACTCTTGAGCCTCTTGAGCTGGAAAGCCCTATGAATTCACAGATTTCGTTCGCACTTCTTTCAACTCCGTCGCTCATGGAACATAGTAACATTGCCTCATTGATGGTTATATCATATTTTTGCTGGAACTCTTTTTCAAAAGTGTATAACGCTCTGTACAGGTCTTTGATTTTACATATTTCGTCCATGATTGTTGCTATTATAAATTATTCACAAAAAAAAGCATTTTTTCTTGATTTTCCAAAAATATTTTCCAAAGGAAATTTGTTTTAGTGGAAATAATATTTATATTTGCAGAAAATAATTAAAGAATATTGAAAATGATAAAAAAAATAGTTCCGTTTTTACTTATGTTCCTTGTTGTAACAGGTTGCGGTGCAAACACGAAGAATGGAGACAGCAGCAG
>JAAXVX010000003.1 GCA_013335275.1 Bacteroidales bacterium | reverse complement strand
AGATTCTTTGAAGGGAAAAATGATGTACATCCTATATGACCTATTGTTCCGCAATATTTCCCTGCTCCGTTCGAAAATGAGTAGCGGGCACCAAGAGCCTGGGCATTGTCTTCAATAACATAAAGATTGTTCCTTTTTGCTATATCCATTATCGGCTCCATATCCGCAGAATGGCCAAAGAGATGGACAGGCATCACCGCTTTTGTTTTTCCGCTTACGGATGCTTCAATGTCGGCCGGAAGAATATTATATGTTCCGGGATCAACATCTGCAAGAACGGGAACCAGGCCAAGCAACGCAACCACTTCGGCAGTAGCCGCATACGTAAAGGCAGGAAGTATTACTTCATCCCCCGGTTTAAGGTCAAGTGACATAAGTGCAATCTGGAGCGCATCGGTACCATTTGCACATGGGACAACATTCTCCGAGGAAACATATTTACCAAGTTCTTTTGAAAATTCATCAACATCGTGCCCATTAATAAAGTGACAGGAATCTAATACTCCTTTTATTGCCGTGTCAATTTCATCCTTTATATTTTGGTACTGGCCTTTAAGGTCCAACATTTGAATTTCCATATATAGCTGCTTTTAAAGAACAAATGTAGTAAATATCTTGCCCTGAGCAATAATAAAACATTACCTTTGCGCAAAATTAAAAATGATGAAAAAACTTATCGGAATAGCTGCAGATCATGCAGGTTATGAGATGAAGGAGATTCTCAAAATGGAACTTGCAGCAGCCGGCTATGAGGTCAGGGATTTTGGGACACACTCCTCAGAAAGTATGGATTATCCAGATGTTGCACATCCTCTTGCTTCTGCTGTAGAAAGCGGGGAAGTCTCTTTTGGAGTTGCAATCTGCGGGTCCGGAAACGGGATAAGTATGACAGTGAATAAGCATGCAGGAATACGGGCTGCTCTCTGCTGGACACCTGAGCTTGCTTCTCTGGCAAGGGCACATAACAACGCCAATATTCTGAGTCTTCCTGCAAGGTTTATTTCAATTGAAAACGCAAAGGAAATTCTGTCAACATTTCTTACATCGGAATTTGAAGGCGGCAGGCATCTCAGAAGAGTAAATAAAATCAGTTGCTGATGCCGGTAAACAAAGAGTATGCTGTTTTAGAAAACCCGACAGAAGGGATTTCTGTTTCAACAAACATGGAAGACTATCCTTCCGGTTTGGTTATTTCTGTAGACAAGCCATACAGATGGACCTCCACAGATGTTGTAAGAAAAACAAAATTCCGTCTGCAGCGTTTTTTTGGATTAAAGAATATAAAAGTAGGTCATGCCGGAACGTTGGACCCTCTTGCTACCGGAGTCTTGCTCATTTGCGTGGGGAAGGCAACAAAAGTGGCAGAACAACTTCAGGCTCAGCCAAAAGAATATATCGCAGACGTCCGGTTCGGTTCCACAACTCCTTCATTTGACCTTGAAAAAGAGATTGACAAGAACTTTCCATGGGAACATATCACTAAGGAGTTAATCGAGAACAAACTGCCACAATTTCTGGGAGAGATCGATCAGATTCCGCCAGTATTTTCTGCAAAGCTTATTGACGGGAACAGAGCTTATGATCTTGCAAGAGCAGGGATTGAGACAACTATGAAACCATCAAGGGTTACTATTTACGGGGTGCAAATAATTTCTTTCAATGCTCCGGACCTTAAAATTGCAATCAGATGCAGCAAGGGGACATATATCCGGTCTTTTGCCAGAGATATTGGCGAAGCCTGCGGCAGCGGAGCACACCTTACAAATCTCGTGAGAACAACTTCGGGCACTTTTGGAGTTGAAAAATCTCTCTCAATGGACAATATCGAGAGTATTTTTAAGATTTCCTGATTTTTTACAACATTTCTGAAACCTTTTTTCAAAAAATGCGTATAATGAAAAGTTGTCAACTTTTTTTTAAAGATCAATTATGAAATTATCTCAGTTTAATTACAACCTCCCTCCCGATTCAATTGCAAAATACCCGTCAAAATATCGTGACGAGTCAAGGCTTTTGGTCCTTAACAGGAAAACCGGAGAAATCGAACATAAAAATTTTAAGGATCTCCTCGACTACTGCAGTGAGGATGATATCCTGATTTTTAACAACACAAAGGTTTTCCCTGCCCGTCTGTATGGAAATAAGGAAAAAACCGGTGCGGAAATAGAAGTTTTTCTTCTGAGAGAGCTCAATGCCGAACAAAAACTATGGGATGTTCTTGTAGATCCGGCAAGAAAAATAAGAATTGGAAATAAACTGTATTTCGGCGAAAACGACAGTCTTGTTGCCGAAGTTATAGATAACACTACATCAAGGGGCCGTACGCTGCGCTTCCTTTTTGACGGAAGCCATGAAGAGTTCAAGGCAACTCTGTTCCGCCTTGGCGAAATGCCCATTCCAAAATGGATTCGCGCAAAAGCAGAAAATATTGATAACGAAAGATATCAGACAATTTATGCGCTTCACGAGGGTGCAGTTGCAGCACCGGCAGCCGGTCTTCACTTTAGCCGGGAACTTCTTAAAAGGATGGAAATACGCGGAATAAATTCTACACACATTACTCTTCATATGGGTCTTGGCCATTTCCGCACCGTTGATGTTGAAGATCTCTCAAAGCATAAGATGGATTCCGAGCAAATGATAGTTTCCGAAGAATCTTCCAACCAGATAAATAAAGCAAAAGAGAACGGTAAAAAGGTTTTTGCTGTAGGGATAACAGTTCTCAGGGCAATAGAAACAGCCGTTACAACCCAAAGCAAAATTAAACCATACAGCGGCTGGACAAATAAATTTATATTTCCTCCCCATAATTTTTCCATTCCGGACGCACTCATTTCCAACTTCCACCTTCCTCAGTCTACAATGCTAATGACAGTTGCTGCATTCGGCGGATATGACAATGTCATGAGAGCCTATAACGTCGCAATCAAGGAGGGTTACAAATTCGGCACATACGGCGACGCAATGCTGATTATCTGAGAATTCTAAAAATAATTTATCTGTTTTTAGATTAAATTTATCTCAATCTAAATTTCAGACATATCTCTTCGGAATGCACCGTGCTAACTTTACAAATAAAAGCACGATGTATTCCGAAGATCTTTTATACGGCATTGCTCTTAGCACTATCTTTAAATACCGGGTAGATTTACCAAAATCCATCATCGAAAACCTTGGGTCCGCCGGGGCTCTTTTTTGCTTAAACAGAGCCGGACTTGAGCAGATTTTCGGAAAGCATTACGGATTTATTGACGACATTCTGGACAAGTCCTGCCTTGAAAAGGCACAAAAAGAGATTGACTGGTGCACTGAAAAGGGAATAAAAATCCATTATTACCCAACCTCTTCCTTCCCATCCCGCCTGAAGGAGTGCAGTGATTCCCCGGTAATTCTTTATTCATACGGGGATACCGATTTTAATTACGACAAAATCATTGCAATTGTTGGCACCCGGCGTTCAACCGCATACGGAACTAAAACCTGCAGAAACATAATTGAGGAGTTGTCCGCAGGCGGTTACAACCCGGTAATTGTAAGCGGCCTGGCTTTCGGGATAGACATTTGCGCCCATAAAGCTGCTCTGGATTTTGGCCTTCACACGATTGCCGTTCTTGCAACTGCACTCGACACAATTTATCCGTCTCAGCATCACTCTCATGCAAGAAGCATCTCAAAACAGGGAGCGCTTCTCACCGAGTTTGCAAGGGGCACGGATTCTTTCAAGCTCAATTTTGTTCAGAGGAACAGGATTATTGCAGGAATATCTGCTGCAACAATAGTAATTGAATCGGGAGAGAAAGGTGGCGCACTTATAACTGCAGAACTCGCCCACTCCTATTCCAGGGAACTTTTTGCCGTTCCGGGCAGAATTTCCGATTCACTTTCGGCAGGCTGCAATAAACTTATTTCAGGGAATTTGGCTTCTATTTTTACCTCTGCAGAGGATTTCCTTATATATATGGGATGGAGAGACAACAGTAAATCGGCTGTAACCAAAGAGAAGAAATTGTTTTATACAGGCGATCCCGAAAAAGAAAAAATATTAGTAGCTTTGAGGCAGAATATGGAGCTGAATATAGATGAATTACACAGGCTTACAGGGCAAAGAATCCAGGATCTTTCTGTAAAGTTATTAGAACTGGAAATAGAGGGGCTGGTCAATTCATTTCAGGGCAACAGATATTCACTCTCCTAAACACAAGAATTTTATAATGACTCAATTCATTGATACTCACTCTCATTTATACGACAACGATTTTATATCCGACCTCCCCGAGGTAATTGAAAGGGCAAAAGAGAGCAAGGTATTAAGATGCATCTTACCGGCCGTTGACAAAAGTTGCCAGCAATCACTAATGGATACTGCTTCCGGATACCCGGGCACTCTCTTTCCGGCTGCTGGTCTGCACCCTACTTCCGTTGGAGAAAACTGGGAGGAGGAACTTGAATTCGTATACGAAACTGCCGCCGCCCATAAATATATAGCAATAGGTGAAATAGGTATGGACGGTTACTGGTCGAAAGATTTTCTGAGCCAGCAGGCAATTGTATTTGAGAAACAGATTGAACTGGCAGTCCGGCTTAATCTTCCGGTTATCATTCATTCCCGTGAAGCAACTGAGGAAATATTCAAAGTTTTGGAAAGATGCCGTCAACTAAATGTAAAGGGAGTTTTTCATGCTTTCTCAGGAAGCTATGAAACATTCTGCCGGATTCAGAAAACAGGAAATTTTTTAGTGGGTATAGGGGGTGTCGTTACTTTTAAAAAAGCCGCCCTTGCAGAGACAGTAAAAAAAATCGGACTTGAAAACATTGTGCTTGAGACAGATGCTCCATGGCTGGCTCCTGCGCCGTTCCGCGGTAAAAGAAATGAACCGTCATATATAGGTATAATAGCACAAAAACTGTCAGAACTGCTGGAAAAGGATATAGACGAAGTAGCGGAAAAAACTACCGGAAATGCACAAAGAATGTTTAACTTGTAATTTCATTCAAAAAAATAAATGAACTCATCTATTCTCTTAATTTACACCGGGGGAACAATAGGGATGAAACAGGACCCGGAAACAGGTGCCCTGATGCCCTTTAATTTCAATGAAATTCTTGAAGAGGTTCCTGAGCTTAAGAAGTTTGGCTGCAAAATCGACACTTTTTCATTTGAACCGCCTATAGATTCCTCAGATATACGGACAGATTTCTGGATTGAGATTGCAAAACTCATTCAAAAAAATTACAGTCTTTACGATGGATTTGTAATTCTTCACGGTACCGATACGATGTCATATTCTGCGTCTGCTCTGAGCTTTATGCTGGAAAACCTTCAGAAGCCGGTTATTTTCACCGGAAGCCAGCTTCCGATAGGAATGCTTCGCACAGACGGAAAAGAAAATCTCATATCTTCCATAGAAATTGCTGCAGCAAAGGATTCAGAAGGAAGAGCAATGGTTCCCGAAGTTTGCATCTATTTTGAGAGTCAGCTTTACAGAGGAAACAGAACGACAAAATACAATGCAGAAAATTTCAGGGCATTCCGCTCTGCAAACTATCCTGTACTTGCCGAGATTGGAATACATATAAAATACAATAATGCCTATATAAGGTATCCCGAAACATTCAGCAATGAGTTATCGATTAAAACGGACCTTGGTACATCTGTTGTTATATTAAAAATTTTCCCGGGAATCTCCCGTGAAATTATCGAGCCCATACTCAATATCAATGGCCTTAAAGCCATAATATTAGAAACCTATGGCTCAGGAAACGCCCCTACGGCTAAATGGTTCATTGATTTGTTAAAAAATGCGATTGACCGTGGCCTTATAATATTGAATGTTACCCAGTGCCACGCAGGGAAAGTCGATATGGATGCATATTCAACGGGAATACTTTTAAAGAAGATAGGAGTCATAAGCGGATTTGACAGCACAACGGAAGCCGCACTCACGAAATTATTTTTTATACTCGGCCAAACAGATGACAATCAGAATATTAAAAGAATGTTGCAGAAAAATTTACGAGGTGAAATTTCAAACATTTAGTTGTAATTAAAAAATTCTTTTTAAATTGCACGATGTTTGGCCCCAAGAGGAAACAAATAACTATTTAAAATACATTGTTTAATACTTTAATCATTCAAAAATTTATGAAAAAATTTTTCATGTTTTTGGCAGTAGTAGGTTTCATGACCCTATCTGCACAGTATGTTGCTGCTCAAACACCAGATCCTGCCACTACAACTACTGTAGCTCAGCAGACTCCTCAGGCAGAAACTGCTATCCACCAACAACTTAAGTCCTACTTTATTGAGGGGGGTGCCGGGTTTATGGCTTCAATCCTCATCTGTCTTATCCTTGGTTTAGCAATTGCCATTGAGAGAATTATTTATCTGAATCTTTCAACAACCAACACTGAAAAACTTCTAAAGAAAATCGAAGATGCTTACAAAACAGGCGGAGTTGAAGCTGCAAAAGAAGTTTGCCGCACAACTAAAGGCCCGGTTGCTTCTATTTTCTATCAAGGTATTTCACGCATGGACGAAGGTATCGAAGTTGTTGAAAAATCAGTCGTTTCTTATGGTGGCGTTCAAATGAGCCAGCTTGAGAGCGGTTTAACATGGATTTCACTTTTCATTGCAACTGCACCTATGTTAGGTTTCCTTGGAACAGTTATTGGTCTTATTCAGGCATTCGACGCGATTGAAGTTGCCGGTGATATTTCCCCTAACGTTGTTGCTTCAGGTATGAAAGTTGCCTTGATTACCACAGTAGGTGGTTTGGTTGTAGGTATCATTCTTCAGGTTTTTTACAACTACATTCTTTCAAAGATCGACGCTATTGTTATCTCTATGGAAGATGCATCAATATCTCTTATTGATATTTTGGTTAAAGCAAAAAAATAAAGATCGATTATGTCAAAACTAGGTAAATACATTTTATACACTTTAATGGCTATTTCCATAGTATTTGTAGTTGCTTTCTTTGTCAATCAGGATGCAGTTCTGGATTCATTCCTTTACTATGCATACATCCTTTTTGGAGTTGCATTACTTGCTGTGATTTGCCTCCCTTTAATCAACCTGTTCGACAATCCAAAAGGCATTAAGAAAATTTTATCAAGCCTTTTAGTTGTAGTTGTTCTGGTTGGTGTGTCGTATCTCCTGTCTTCAGGCGATCCCCTTACCAATAAGCCTAATCTTAATCCAACAGAAAGTGTGCTGAAGATGACAGACACTGGTCTGATTATGACTTATTTTTTAGCCGCTGCTGCTGTCCTCTCTATTGGAGTAGGTGGAGTATTGTCTATTATTAGAAACAGGTAAATAAACTATAATTAATATGGCTAGACCAGTACAAGGACTGCCTTCTTCTTCATTGGCCGATATTTCCTTCATGGTTCTTATCTTTTTCCTTTTGGTATCAACCATGGACCAGGATATGGGTTTGCAGCGCCGTCTGCCTCCTATGCCTGATCCAAACCAGAAAGTTGACGATGTTCAAATCAAACGTCGCAATATTATGGTTGTAAGGATAAACGATGCCGACCGCCTGCTTGCAGGAGGTTCCCCAATGGAAGTAAGCATGCTGAAGGATAAGGCAAAAGAATTCTTACTCAACCCTACTAATGACGAGAATCTCCCTGAAAAGGCAGAGCAGACAATAGAAGGTTTTGGTACTTACCCTGTATCTAAAGGTGTTATCTCATTACAAAATACACGTGGAACAAGTTACAACGCATATATCAAGGTTCAGAACGAATTGGTAAAAGCTGTTAACGAAATCCGCGATGATTTTGCGATGCAAAACTTTGGCAAGAAGTATTTTGCTCTTACCGAAGATCAGCAACGTGTTTGTAGAGATGCTATACCTCAGAATATCTCGGAAGCAGATCCAAAAGACACAGGTAGAAAGAAATAATAAAGAAGAAAAGTATGGCAAAATTTTCAAGAAAAGGTAAGGGCGGAGTCCCTGAGCTGAGTACCTCGTCACTTGCTGACATTGTGTTCATGATACTATTGTTCTTTATGCTCACTACCAGTATGAGACAGGGAGAAAAGAAGGTTACATTAAAGATGCCAGGTGCATCTGAAATTGCTAAACTTGAGAGAAAAGACCTTGCTGCATATATATATGTAGGTACCCCTATTCCAAGCGAACAGGGTAAATATGGTACCGACGCACGAATTCAGCTTAATGACTCATTCAGGTCAGTAGATGATATCCGTGACTTTATTGCAGCAGAGCGTGAAACACTCAGTGAAGCAGACCGTCAATTTATGACAGTATCTATTAAGGCAGACGAAAATGTTCGTATGGGTATAGTTACAGATATCAAACAAGAGCTTAGAAGAACTTCTGCTCTTAAGATTATGTATGCAGCCCGCAAGGCTGGTGCCGGCGAACTTTAGTCTTTGTCAATTTCTCAGGATGAGGGTGTTTTCTTTTAACAAAAGGACACCCTCTCTTGTTTAGAAACAAACCCAAATTATATTAAGTAATGAAAAAAATTATATTGACTCTCTCACTGATCGTTACATTTTTTATAATCTCTGATGCTTCTTTTGGCCAGCAAAAGGGAAACGGTCAACAGGCAAAATATGTATTCTTGTTTATTGGAGATGGCATGAGCCAGTCCCATGTTTCTCTGGCAGAGGCTTACCTGGCAACACAGAGAGGTGTTATTGGAAATGATTTCGTATCATTTTCAAAATTCCCCACTGTATCATTAGTTTCTACATTCTCGCTTAATTCATATATCACAGACTCAGCTGCCGCGGGAACAGCCCTATCTACAGGAAATAAAACAGACAACGGAATGCTTGGAGTGGATCCTAAAGGAAATAAATTTAAAAGCATTACTTACAAAATTCACGAAAAAGGCGTTCCTGTAGGAATAATTTCAACTGTTACACTTGACCATGCAACTCCTGCCGCTTATTATGCCAATAGCAATAAGAGAGGCGACTATTATGACATTGCTCTTCAGCTTCCAATTACCGGATTCGAATTTTTCGGAGGTGGCGGATTTATAGATCCCACCGGAAAAGAGAAAAATATGCCGAATATTTATAAAATAATAGGGGACAATGGTTATAAGATAGCAAGAGGTGTTTCCGAAATGAAAACTGTCAAAAAAGGAGAGAAAGTAATAATGCTGCAACAAGCCGGCAAAGAGGGTGAACTTCCTTTTGCAATTGACAGAAAAGATGGTGACCTTGCACTAAAAGATGTTGTCTCGGCTGCAATCGAACATTTATACAGCAAAAAAGGGTTCTTTATAATGGCAGAAGGCGGAAAAATAGACTGGGCAGCGCACAGCAATGACGGCAAGGCAGATATTCTTGAAGTACTGGATTTTGCAGATGCCGTAGAAGTCGCCTACCAGTTTTACCTTAAACATCCGGGCGAGACCCTGATTCTCGTTACAGCTGACCATGATACAGGAGGACTCTCTCTTGGCAGCACAAAAGGGTACACCCTTAATTTAAAGGCGCTTGATTCTCAAAAAAGCTCTACAGCTGTTTCCAAAGACAGTACCGAAGCATATCTTGCATTAAACAAAAAAGCATTTGTCGGCTGGACAACAACATCACATTCGGGTATTGCAGTTCCCCTTTACTCGATTGGTGCCGGTAGTGGAAATTTTAACGGAAGAATTGACAACACCGATATTCCAAAACTCATTCTTAAGAGTATGAGAATCCCATTTTAACGGAAACTTAAAACCACCCCCCTGGTTATGAAAAACTTCATTACATTTTTACTATTACTGGTTTTCACTTATGCCGGTGCGCAAAACCTGCCTAAGAGGGAATTCAGAGGAGCATGGATCCACACTGTTGGAAACCAGCAATTCAAAACGATGAGTGCTGACTCAATAAAACAGCTGTTTATAAAGACACTTGACAACTTTGAGAAGGCAGGCATTAATGCCGTTATTTTCCAGGTTCGGCCACAAGCTGATGCATTTTACATTTCAAATCTCGAACCATGGAGCCGGTTTCTCACCGGAGAGCAGGGAAAAGCTCCGGATCCTGTCTGGGATCCTCTTCAGTTTATGATTGACGAGGCGCACAAAAGAGGGATGGAACTTCATGCCTGGTGCAACCCCTACCGAGTGACATCCAATGACAGTGAGCAGCTGAATCCAAATCACCTATATTTTAAAAAACCGGAAATTTTTAAAAAATACGGGACACAACTTTATTTCGATCCGGGCGAGCCGGAAGCAATAAAACATACTGTACGCGTAATTGCAGATATGGTAAACAGATACGATTTGGATGCCATACATTTTGATGACTATTTCTACCCATACCCTATTGCGTTTGAAGAATTTCATGATGATGCATCTTTTGTCAAGTATGCAAAATCTCAGGGATTTGAATACTGGCAAAAGGCCGACTGGCGCAGACACAATGTAGCCACTTTAATTAAGGCTCTTAATGATACTATCAAGTCAATCAAGCCATGGGTAAGATTTGGCATAAGCCCTTTTGGAATCCACAGAAATCTTAAGGACACTCCGGACGGAAGCGGCAGCAAAACAAACGGACTCTCCAACTACGAACAGCTTTATGCCGATGTTCCCCAGTGGGCAGACAGCAACTGGATTGATTACAATGTTCCTCAGATTTACTGGAAAATTGGTCATCCCGCAGCTGATTTTAAAACCCTTATTGAATGGTGGAACGAGAAAGACTTTAAAGGGCAGCTTTATATAGGTCAGAATATATCCACTTTCAAAGAACCCGATGTCAACAACCCATCTGCCACCCAATTTGCCGCTAAGATGGCTCTTGTAAGAAATCTTAAAAATGTTGACGGAAATGTCTGGTGGCCGGGATGGAGTATAAACAATAATCCTTTTGGATTTTCGGATAGTCTTGCACTAAAATATCAGAACAGGCCTGCTCTTATTCCCGTTTACAAAAACCTTGACACAATTGCACCGGCTCCGGTTATAAAAGCTTCTCTTAAAAAAGATTATCTCGTTTGGAGTCACCCGCTGATAAATGTTAAAAATGCCGACGCTATGCAGGTTCCGCACTTTTACGCTGTATATCGTTTCCCAAAAGGTGAAAAAATTGACATTCAAAATACGGACTATCTCTTAAAACTGGTGGATACACCACGGTTCTTAATTGAAAAATCAAAAGAAAAGAAAAGTAAATGGGTTTACGTGGTAACTGCCATAGACAGATGCTGGAACGAAAGTTCTCCGTCTAATCCTGTGAATGTAACCCGTTAAAATTTTTATATTGACTTTTATCATCATTTGCGTAACTTTGCCGGGATATAAATTGTAGAAACAGAAATGGAAAGCCATAAAAGAGAAAAGATATCGAAACTTCTTAAAAGCGAAGCTGGTACAGAAATAGTAGTGAAAGGCTGGGTGAGAACCAAAAGAGGCAATAAGAACATTTCATTTGTTGCCTTAAACGATGGGTCAACTGTAAATAACATTCAGATTGTATTTGATATGACCATGTTTACAGAGGAGCAGTTAAAACCTGTTACAACAGGTTCCTGCATATCTGTTCTTGGCAATCTTACTGCTTCGCCCGGAGGCGGGCAGGCCGTTGAGATACAGGCCAAAGAACTTTATGTATACGGAACAGCCGATCCTGAAACCTATCCTCTTCAGAAGAAGGGTCACAGTATGGAATTTTTGAGGGAGATCGGGCACCTCCGTCCCAGAACAAATACATTTGGTTGTATTTTCAGGATAAGACATGCAATGTCATTTGCCATCCACAAGTTTTTTAACGACAAGGGATTCTTTAACCTGCATACTCCAATCATTACTGCTTCCGATGCAGAGGGTGCAGGAGCAATGTTTCAGGTGACTACTCTTGATCTTAACAATATTCCAAGAAATCCGGAAGGAAAGATTGATTATACAGCAGACTTCTTCGGAAGGTCATCAAATTTGACTGTAAGCGGACAACTTGAAGGAGAACTTGGAGCAATGGCGCTTGGCGAAATATATACATTCGGCCCTACTTTCCGTGCCGAAAACTCCAACACCCCAAGACACCTTGCAGAGTTCTGGATGATTGAACCGGAAATGGCATTTTATGAGATAAAGGAGAATATGGACCTTGCAGAAGAGTTCATAAAGTACCTCGTAAAGTATGCTCTTGACAACTGCAGCGACGATCTTAAGTTCCTTAACGACATGTTTGACAAAGAACTTATTGAGAGACTAGGGAGCGTTGTAAGCACAGATTTTGTCCGTCTCAGTTATACCGATGGGGTTGATATTCTTATGAAATCGGGAGAAAAATTTGAATATCCTGTTTTCTGGGGCGCTGACCTTCAAAGCGAACACGAAAGATATCTGGTAGAAAAACATTTCAAAAAACCCGTAATTCTCACAGACTATCCAAAAGAAATTAAAGCTTTCTACATGAAGCAGAATGACGACGGTAAAACTGTCCGTGCCATGGATGTTCTTTTTCCAAAGATCGGGGAGATAATCGGAGGTTCGCAAAGAGAGGAGTCGCTTGAGAAGCTTGAACGCAGGATAAAAGAGATGGAGATGGAAAACAGTACTCTCTGGTGGTATCTTGATACCAGAAAGTTCGGAACTGCTCCGCATTCGGGTTTTGGCCTTGGTTTTGAAAGGCTGCTCCTGTTTGTTACCGGTATGTCAAATATTCGTGATGTCATTCCTTTCCCAAGGACCCCGAAAAATGCAGAATTTTAAAAATATATGCTGATAATTGGAATAGCCGGAGGTACCGGTTCAGGTAAAACAACAGTTGTAAAAGAGATTACAAAACAACTGGAAGTTGAAGAAGTCGTTGTTATACCACAGGACTCCTATTATAAGGACAATAGCCATCTTCCTCTTGAAGAGCGACTGGAACTAAACTTTGACCATCCGGATTCTATAGATTTTAAACTGCTGGTCAAGCACATAAAGGATCTTAAGGCAGGCAAGACAATTAACCAGCCTATTTATTCCTATCTGACATGTTCACGCTCGTCTACTGAAACCGTTAAAGTAAACCCGGCTCATATAGTTATTGTTGAGGGAATCCTCATATTTACCTGTGCAGAGCTGAGAAATTGTCTGGATATAAAGGTTTTTGTCGATGCAGATGCCGATGACAGACTCGGGCGGGTAATAACCAGGGATAATATAGAAAGAGGACGGACCATTGATAAAGTGCTGGAAAGATACGAGAAAACCGTAAAGCCCATGCACCTTCAGTTTATTGAGCCTAGTAAAAGATATGCCGATATTATAATCCCACAGGGTGGCCACAATCAGGTTGCAATTAATATATTGTTTGCAACTATTGAAAAGGCACTCAAAAAGAGATAATGTTCAAAAGAGAAAATAACGCGGGCCTCTATCTTACGATAGCAGTCCATCTGGCCGTATTAATCATATTTCTCCTCACGAAAATAGGTTTTACGCTTCGTGAGGAGGTCTCTTTTGTTCTTGACTTTACTAAACAGGAAGAGACAGAACAGCTGGCGAAAGAAGCTCAGCTCAAGGAGGATGTGAGCAAAGAGCTGGATGATATAATAGCCGGGCGTAAAACACCGGTGAGGAATGCAGTTGTTGATGCCTCCCAGAAAGGCAGCCGTCTTAAAGACGACCGCTTTAAAAATCCTAATCAGGTTTACGAAGAGGCCAAAGCACTTCAGGAAAAGCTGAATGCATCAAAAAGAGAGGCGGAAGCAAACCAGGGGACAGATGAACCCGTAAGCACCACAAAAGTTAATGAGGTAAAAAAAGAAACCTACAAAGGCCCGTCTGTAATCTCATATTCCCTTGAAAACCGCAAAGCAACATCACTTCCTATTCCGGTATATAAATGTATTGGCGGCGGCGACGTGAGCGTGGCAATATACGTAAACAGAAAAGGGTATGTTATAGGTGCTTCTGTGATAGAGAATGCCTCTTCTCCGGATGCCTGCCTTCGTGAATTTGCGATACGCGCTGCAAAATCATCACGTTTTACCGCGTCAGCCTCTTCTCCGGAGAAACAAGTTGGAGAGATAGTCTACAGATTTATTGCACAGTAGCTTATTCAGGTTTTTTAGCAATCTGAATCACCTTGTCTATTTCAGACATTATAGGATAAAATGCATTGTCATCCATTGGCGTATATCTGCCAACAAGAGCTCTCACCTGAGTAAGTATAATTCCCTTGCATTGCTTCCATTGAGTGCTGGTTGGAACAAGTTTGGCAGCAGATGCAAAATTCAGAAACATTTTTTCGTATCCTATAGATTCAAAGAACAGATTAAGGCTTTCAAGGTTTTGGATTTTCCTTAAACGCTCGCGATATATATCTGCCATTTGAGAACTAAAACGAAAAACAACGCCCTGTTCATTTGATTTTATCAGGAAATCGTTAACTCCGGAGGTGTCAATGCCTACAAATATATCAGGAGTTATTCCGCCGCCGCCGTATACTATTTTACCCTTAGGCGTTTTGAACATTAGCGATTTATCTTTCTTGATACTGTCTGCAACAGACATTTCTCCATGTCTGAATCTTTCAATAATGTCGTTCCTATAATCTTTCGAGTATGGTTTCTGTATTGACCTTCCGGTAGGGGTATAAAATCTTGCAACGGTGAGTCTTATTCCGGATTTGTCTGTAAAGTATATTGGTTCCTGAACCAGACCTTTTCCGAATGACCTTCTGCCAATTATAACACCTCTGTCGTTATCCTGAATTGCACCGGCAAAAATTTCGCTGGAAGATGCAGATCCTTCGTCGATAAGAACCTTGAGACCTATATTTCTACAGGTTCCCCTTCCGTCTGCATGAAAATCTTCTCTTTTACGATGCTGTCCCTGCATGTAAACAATAAGATTATCCTTTAAAAGAAATTCATTTGACAATAAAAGTGCCTGATCCAGATATCCCCCAGTGTTGCCCCTAAGGTCAAATATGAGGCTCTTCATGCCTTTTTTCTTAAGTTCTTTTATCGCTTCAAGAAACTCTTTATGACTTGTGCGAGAGAACTTGGACAATTTGATATAGCCAAGTGTATCGTTGGCCATATAACTCACATCTATACTTTTAACCGGTATCCTGTCTCTTTTTATATCCAGATACAGAAGTTTCTTAGAACTGCCTCTTTTTAAACCGAGCCTGACCATTGAACCGGATTTGCCTTTGAGCATGCCCACGAGTGAGTCCTGGTCAAGTTTAACTCCTGCAACAACCTTCTCTCCCACTTTCACGATTCTGTCCCCGGATAAAACCCCTGCTCTTTCGGATGGCCCGCCGGCAATAACCTGAATAATAATTGCAGTATCATTAGGAACATTAAACTGTACCCCAATGCCGTCAAAATTTCCCTCAAGCTCTTCCTCTGCAGACACCAACTCTTTTGGAGGAAGGTATACAGAGTGAGGGTCAAGGCTTTCAAGGATAAGAGGAATTGCTGTTTCCGTTATCTCATCATATTTAATTGAGTCAACATAATTTTCATCAATCTGCTTCATAACGAGCATAAGCTTGTCCCAGTTTCCCGCTTTTACAGCAAGTTCGTTTCTCTCCCGGACATTGCTATAGTACCTTATTGCGAGAACACAAATAATTAATATGGCAAAAAACAACGGCCAGCGATTATTCCTCAACTTTTCTTTAAATTCTCTCATCTGTAATTATTCAGATAAATTTACAACCTCAATTCCAACCTTTCTCAGCAGGTCGATTCCATCGGTAATCCTGTAGCTGTCTCTATACACAAGCCTCTTTATTCCGGCCTGAATAATAAGTTTAGAACACTCCAGACAAGGTGCAGTTGTCACATACATTGTTGCATCTTCGCTGCTGTTTCCAGATTTTGCCACCTTTGTAATTGCATTCGCTTCTGCGTGCAATACATAAGGTTTCGTATGACCGGTCTCATCTTCGCAGATATTTTCAAAACCCGATGGAGTCCCGTTGTATCCGTCAGAAATTATCATTTTATTCTTAACAAGCAGTGCTCCTACCTGTCTTCTTTTGCAATAAGAATTTTTTGACCACACCTCAGCCATGTCAAGGTAACTTTTGTCAAATTGAATCTGTTTGTCAGTCATATTTTAGTCTTGTGTTCTTTGATAAAGGAATCTCTTTATACTTTTTTTCGGAGTTTTTTCAAACTCTTCAGGGAAAATTTTTGTACTCGCTATTTTGCAATAATTCGGTAGTTCTTCATTAACGGAAGCAACGTTTTCCTCCATTTTCCTCTCAAGATCGGCATGAGACAAGCCGTCACTCTCTGCCTGCTCAAAATCGGGATAAATAAGAGCCTGCAGTATGCCATAATCTTCAACAACAAGCGATTCTATTACATAAGGCATGTTATTGATTGAGCTCTCAATCTCCTCGGGATAAATATTCTGTCCGGAAGGGCCAAGAATCATGCTTTTGGATCTCCCTCGTATATACAGGAATCCGTCTTTGTCAATAACACCGATATCTCCGGTTCTCATCCAGCCATCACTTGTAAACGAGGAATTTGTAGCCTCCTGATTTTTGTAGTAACCGAGCATTACATTCTTCCCCTTGCATAATATCTCACCCGGGATATTAACCGGGTCCGGGGAATCAATTTTTATCTGCATCCCGGGTGTTGCCTTTCCGCAGGAATAAAGCCTTGTTTCGTTCCACGGAGCATACGCGATTATGGGAGCACATTCTGTCATTCCGTATCCCACTGTAAAAGGGAAACCGATTTTCCGGAAGAAGGCTTCCGCATCTTTATTGAATGCTGCCCCGCCTACAATAACCTCTTTAAATTTACCGCCAAATGTATTGACAAGTTCCGCCAGAATTTTCTTCTGGATTTTCTGATCAACAACCGGCAGCCTGAGCAATACTCTTATCGCAGTTTTATTAATAATCGGCTGCAGCTTCTTTTTATAAATCTTCTCAATAATAAGGGGTACAGCAATAATTATATCCGGTTTAATCTCTGCAAATGCCTCCATTATTATTTTCGGACTCGGTACTCTTGTCAGAAAATGCACATGCGCACCTACACACATTTCGAACAAAAACTCAAACATCATACCGTACATATGTGCCGTTGGCAACATCGATACCACATTAGAGGTATTGTTAAGCTGAGGGTGAACCTTCTTTGCAAAGTCGATATTCGACCGTACAGCTCTGTATGGTATCATGACTCCCTTTGAAAAGCCGGTTGTTCCCGATGTATAGTTAATCATCGATAGCTCTTCCGGAGAATCAACGTGATAATGAATATGTTCCGGCCTAAAGTTCTTAGGATATTTTTTCCCGAACAATTCATTCAGGTGCTCTCTTATCTCTATTACCTTCTCGTCTCTGGCAAATAGAATCGAAAAATCTGATATTTGTATAACAGCTTCAAGTGATAGCATCTCCGACTCCAATAGCTGTTCCCATATCACATCTCCCACAAACATAATTCTTGAATCGGAATGTGTTACAATATGATGAATATTGCCGGGTTTAAATTCGTGAAGTATTGGTACGGCTACAGCTCCATAAGTAATTGTAGCAAGAAATACGACTCCCCAGTTCGCCTGATTTTTAGAACAGATTGATACTTTGTCTCCCTTCTTTACCCCACAAAGTTCAAAGACTATGTGAAGTTTCTCAATCCTGCGGGCAACGTCTCTGTAATGAAGAGTAATTCCTTTATAATCAGAAAGTGCAGGATAATCCCAATTTTCCTTAAAACTTTTCTCAAGAATCTGGTTTACTGAATTTTCCATTTTTTGGCTGAAAATATTATTCAAACGTTTGAAGCTTGCACAGATGTGAATACAATCCTTTTTGCTGGATTAATTCCGCATGATTACCTGCTTCGACAATCCGCCCCTCCTTAAGCACAACAATCTCGTCGGCATGCTGTATAGTAGACAGGCGGTGGGCAATTACAATTGAGGTCCTGTTTTTCATGAGGTTTGTAAGAGCCTCCTGAACAAGCCTTTCGCTTTCTGTATCCAAAGCAGAAGTGGCTTCATCCAGAATGAGGATCGGAGGGTTTTTAAGCACAGCCCGGGCGATTGCAAGGCGCTGGCGCTGTCCGCCGGACAGCTTGCCTCCCCTGTCTCCTATATTTGTCTGATATCCCTGCTCCATCTGTGAGACAAACTCATGGGCATTTGCAATCTGAGCTGCTTTAATAACATCTTCTTCCTTTACATTTTCCAGTCCGAATGTTATATTATTAAAAACCGTATCATTAAACAGAATGGCCTCCTGTGTAACTATACCCATCAGTCCTATTAAGTCTTTTGGAGAATACTGACGAATATCTATTCCGTCTATAGTAATAGAACCTGAGGTCACGTCGTAATATCTCGGAAGAAGGTCTGCCAGCGTGGATTTTCCTGCACCGGACGGACCAACCAGGGCAATCATTTTCCCTTTGCCAATCTTCATGTTAATATCTCTCAATACAGGTTCGTTTCCGTATTTGAAATTAACATCGCTGAATTCAATGCAATCTTTAAATTCCTTTATCGGAACCGGATTATCTGCTTTCGTAATAGCAATTTTTTCATCAAGGATGGCAAATATCCTCTCTCCGGAAACCAGCCCTCTTTGTATGAGAGCATATGTATTTGATATCGATTTTGCAGGTTCAAGCACTTTCCAGTAGAAAGCGATGTAAACCATGAGACTTGGCATATCCATCCCAAGTTTTCCTTTTATCTGAAGATAGCCTGCAAAAAAGAGAATACCCACGGCAATTGAGATTCCGAAGAACTCAGAAAAAGGACTTGCCATCTCCTGCCGGTAGAACATCTTCTTACTTGACATCTTGTGGGCGTCGTTTGTCTTTGAAAAAGCTTTCCTTACGTATCCCTGTGCATTAAAAGCCTTGATAATCCTTGCTCCGGAAATAGCCTCCTCAAACTGGCTGAGGATCCTTCCGATGAGCATTTGTGTATCGGTTGCTCCTCTGCGGAGTGTCCTTGTGATTCTTGTTATAATAAAAGCAGATATTGGCAAAGTGATAATGGTTACAAGTGTGAGCTTGGGCGACATATAAAAAAGTGCGCCAAGGAAACCCAGAACCTGAAGCGGATCCCTGAATATCACATGAAAGCTGTTTGCAACACTATTCTGAACCTCCGTTACATCGTTTGAAATGCTTGAAAGAATATCCCCTTTTCTTTTATTGTTA
>JAAXVX010000155.1 GCA_013335275.1 Bacteroidales bacterium | reverse complement strand
TCAAGCTCGTTTCTGGAATAGAGGCTGTCTACAAGTGCATATAAAAGTTTGCTCCTTGCCAGAACCTGACCTTTTTTGACAGGAATGGTATTCGCATGAAAATCGGCCGGATTGCCAATGCCATAAAGACAAGACACACTGGACACAACAACGATGTCTCTCCTTCCGGATAGAAGCGCACTGGATGCAGACAAACGAAGTTTCTCAATCTCCTCATTAATGCTCAGGTCCTTTTCGATATAAGTGTCAGTGGTGGGCAGGTATGCTTCCGGCTGATAATAGTCGTAGTATGAGACAAAGTATTCAACGGCATTTGTAGGGAAAAACGATTTGAATTCACCATAAAGCTGAGCGGCCAGAGTCTTGTTATGGCTCAGGATAAGAGCAGGCCGCTGCAGTTTCTCAATAACATTTGCCATTGTAAAGGTCTTGCCGGACCCGGTAACACCAAGAAGGGTAACCGAAGAGACCCCTTCGGATATGTGTCTGGTAAGTTCATCGATAGCTTGCGGCTGATCTCCCGTTGGTTTATATGACGATTCTAATTTAAATCCCATCTTCCCTTTTAGTCTCTTTTTTCCTTTAATGAGGCTTTAACCTTTTTAAGATAGCTTTCAAGCCCTTCTGTAACTTTTGTCATCATCTCCTTCTGGAACTGAGGGTTTGTGATTTTTTCCTCATCCGGAAGACTGCTCATGAAGAGCGTTTCAACAAGTACCGATGGGTAATTTGTTGGAGCGTTAAGCGAAAAGTTAAAATTACCAATCAGGCCGAAATTATTTACGTCAAGCAAAACAAGTTTCTCAAGAATGGATTTTGCAAGTTCTCTGTACTCAATATGCTTGTAATATGTGCTTGTTCCTCCGTTTTTAAGAGGATTCCCTCCGGCGTTGCAGTGAATTGCAACAATCATATCCACATTTGCATTGTCAAATGTTTTAATCCTGTCTGCCAAAGTAACATCACTGTCATCTGTTCTGCTTAAAATAACCGTTGCGCCTTTCTTCTCAAGTTGCTCCTTCAACATATATGCCATAGCCAGATTCTGAGCTTTCTCCTCGAAGCCTGCAGTACTTATTGCTCCTGCCGACTTTGGACCGCCGTGCCCGGCATCCACTCCTATAACCATCCCCTTTAGTTTGCCGGAATATGCAGGCAGAGGGGTATGTTTAACTGTTATATCCAGGCTGTTTCCAGCATAGTCCACCTTGTAGCCCCAGCTGTATTCGTCTTTCAGATATATCAAAACACGAAAAACGTCAGGTGATATCTGCTTGAAATCTACATAATCTACCGCTTTGAGATTCAGATACTGAGTTATCCAGTTTGAATTGCAGGCAGCACCGTAGATATCAACCACGAGCCTGTTCGGCTCCAGTTCCCTGTACATTGTGTATGGCTGTCTGCTTTCAAGAGAAATTCTTATTCTGTCGCTTTTACCTGCATTTGAAACGCTCCATGAGCTTGTGAGGGTAAATGGCGGCTTTACTCCTGCAGGTTCAATGTTTACAAAGTATTTAGGAATAAATGCGTAGTTGTTTTCCGACAATCTTACTTTGTAAAGTGACTGAACGGAATCAATCAGTTCCATACGGATACCGGAGGCAATATAATTAACCTTTGCTCCTCCAAGCCTGTCCTGCCCTGCTCCATAATTAAGATATGCACCATCTTTGGTCACAACCACTCTTTTCCCGTAATCCTGAAGAATTTCAATTTTGGGCTGCTGTGTTACAATTTTATAGTATACCGAGAAATTGTCTGAATACTCTTTTCCTCCGGAAATAATTTTAATTACAATCGGATTGGCACCCTCTTTTAAATTTAGTTCAATACCAAACGAACCGGTTTTATATTGTTTTACAGATTGTTCATTTACAAATATTTGCGACTGTGGAGCAGCAACTCCTACAATAATATGGACCGGGGTTGTAACTGTGTCATTTTTACCCCTTACAATCTTGTAGTCCGGGATAATCTGGCCAAAAAGTGTAATGAAGGAAAACAGGTTAAAAATTATAACCGTAAATAGTTTTTGATTGATTTTCATGGCTTGAATTTTGCTATAAACTTTACAAATGTAGACAAAAATATGGATAGCAACAGTAAAAACAACTTCATGTTATTAGGGCTCTCAATTTTTGCCGGTCTTGCTGTTTTAGCCTTATCCCTCCTCGTTTCTGTAAAGACAATAAAATCATTTGACCGCTTTGTTTCGGTTAAAGGACTTGCAGAAGTTGAGGTGGCAGCAAACAGGGTAATCTGGCCCGTAGCATACAAGGAAATCGGTAACGATTTATCATCTCTCTACAAATCCATCAACGATAAAAACAGGGTAATCATAGATTATCTGAAATCAAAAGGGTTGGACGAGAGCGAAATTTCAGTATCTGCCCCGCAGATAATAGACATGAGCGCCGAAAGGTATCAGAGCCAGCAAAGCACTTACAGGTACAATATCACAAGCGTTTTGACGGTAACTTCCGAAAAGGTGGAAAAGGTAAGGGAGATAATATCTTCCCAGTCCGATCTGCTACAGAAGGGAATAGCCCTGAGTTCAGGAGATTTTCAGTACACAACTCAGTATTTTTACACAAAACTTAATGACATCAAACCTGCAATGATAGAAGAGGCAACAAAAAATGCCCGAAATGCTGCAGAGAAATTTGCAAAAGATTCTAACAGTAAAATAGGAAGAATCAAGAATGCAAATCAGGGACAATTTTCAATAACCGACAGGGATGGAAACTCACCTCACATTAAAATTGTAAGGGTTGTCAGCACTATTGAATACTTATTAAGAGATTAAATTAATTAAATAACATATTTGAAAAATTATGGAAATTTGCAATGTATTTGCGCGTGAGATACTTGACTCCCGCGGTAACCCAACAATAGAAGTAGATGTACACCTTTTATCCGGAGCATTCGGCAGAGCTGCTGTTCCTTCCGGAGCATCCACAGGTATTAACGAAGCACTCGAACTGAGAGACGGCGACAAATCGCGTTACTTAGGCAAAGGCGTTATTAAAGCTGTAACCAATGTTAACGAAATAATCGGCCCTGCAATCATGGGCATGAGTGCTCTCAACCAGGCTCAGATAGACAAATATCTTATAGAACTGGACGGCACTCCTACCAAATCCAAACTTGGTGCCAATGCAATCCTTGGCGTTTCACTTGCCGTTGCAAGGGCAGCTGCCGATTATCTTCAGATTCCGCTGTATCGTTACATTGGAGGCACAAACGCCGTAACCCTTCCTGTCCCAATGATGAACATTATCAACGGCGGTTCACACTCAGATGCTCCTATTGCATTTCAGGAGTTTATGATCCGGCCGGTGGGCGCACCAAGCTTTAAAGAAGGACTAAGAATGGGTGCAGAAGTGTTCCACAATCTTAAGAAAATTTTCCACGACAGAGGTCTCAGCACAGCAGTTGGTGACGAAGGCGGGTTTGCTCCCACACTCAACGGTACAGAAGACGCACTGGAATCAATTATTGCAGCAATAAAGAAAGCAGGATATGTTCCGGGTAAAGATGTAACAATCGCTCTCGACTGTGCTGCCAGTGAATTTTTTGAAGACGGAATATACAACTACAGCAAATTCGAAGGTTCCAAAGGAGCAAAAAGAAATGCAGCCGAACAGGTGGCATATCTTAAATCGTTGGTTGAAAAATATCCTATTGATTCAATTGAAGATGGAATGGACGAGCAGGACTGGGATGGATGGAAACTTCTTACCGATGTGCTTGGCTCAAAAATCCAGCTTGTAGGAGACGACGTCTTCGTAACAAATGTAGATTTTCTGCGTAAAGGCATTGATACAGGATGTGCAAATTCAATTCTGATTAAGGTAAACCAGATAGGAACACTCACCGAAACCCTTAACGCAATTGAGCTGGCACACCGCAACAAATATACTTCAGTCACTTCACACCGCTCAGGCGAAACAGAAGATTCAACGATTGCAGACATAGCTGTTGCAACAAACTCCGGCCAAATCAAAACCGGTTCACTCAGCCGCTCAGACAGAATGGCCAAGTACAACCAGCTCCTCCGCATCGAAGAGGAACTTGGCGACCTTGCCCAGTACGGAAGAAAATAGTTTTTTATAATCATTATTGCCAAAGAGGGCGTCTAAATTTGTTTTTAGACGTCCTCTTTTACTTTTGTACTCCGGCAGGGTCATCGGCTGCGAGTTGTGTTTTATCTCTGCCTTCTATACACATCCAACTAACTTCGTCGGGCTTGTGCGTCCTCAGTCGCCTGGGCTCCCTCCGGCCGAATCGCCCTCATTAATTAGTTGGATGTATTAAGAGGTTGCAAAAATATTTTCAACTCGCAGCCGGAGATCATACATTGGAACTCTAAAAAATAT
>JAAXVX010000154.1 GCA_013335275.1 Bacteroidales bacterium | reverse complement strand
TTTCAGGCATATTTATATCCATTAAAATCAGCGATATATCACTTTCGCTTCTTGAAAGGGATACTGCCTCAATGCCGTTTTTTGCCCTTATTATTTCAATTCCGGTTTTTCGGAGCATAGCCTTTAGTAATAAGAAACTTGGATCATCATCCTCTGCGAGCAAAAGTTTTTTGCCGGAAAAATCATATTCAGGAATATCAGGAACAGCAGATACAGGATTTACAGGAACAGATATTAATTTGTCCGAAGGAAGAGTAAAGAAAAAAGTAGAGCCTTTACCGGTTTCAGATTCCACCCATATTTCTCCACCCAGAATTTCTACAAGTTTTTTTGAAATGGAAAGACCGAGTCCGGTTCCTCCGTATGTCCTTGTAAGTGAGTCATCGGCTTGCCGGAACTGGTCAAAAATAAGTTGTTGTTTATTCTTAGCGATACCAATGCCTGTATCTTTTACATAGAATTTCAAGAAGCCATTGTCGTTAATGTGTTCAAATGTAAACCCATATTCAATATAGCCCTCTTTAGTGAATTTCAGGGCGTTTTTAAGCAGATTGACAAGTATTTGCTTAAACCGTTTCTGATCAATCGAAATTCTCACTTTTTTGCCATCTTCAGGAATATTGATTCTTAGTTTTATTGAATTTTTTCCGAGAAGTATTTGTTCCCGGGATATTACAGCAAATATCTCATTTAGTAAATCATTAACATCAAACTCGTCAAACTGGAGTTTAATTTCACCGGCCTCAATAAGACTTATGTCGAATATCTCTTCAATAAGTCCGAGCAAATGTCTTCCGCTTTTGTGAATTGTCATTGCAAAGGAGTCTATCTCTTCCTTGGAAATATCATCTTTCATCAAATCGGAAAAACCTATTATCGCATTAAGAGGGGTCCTGAGTTCATGAGACATCGTTGCAAGAAATGTGGATTTTATTCTATCGCTCTCTTCCGCCTTGTTCTTGGCAAGAATGAGTGCATCTTCCGATTTAACCCTGTCTGTCACATCTCTCGACAAAACAAGCCGGGCCTTTTTGTTTTCAAAGTTTATGGGGAATGAGCTAATTTCCACGTAAATAAGTTCACCTGATTTCTTAATGTGCCTCCATCTTTTTGGCATACCGGCAATCTCAAGAGTATTCTTAACATCTTTCTCAAGATCCGCCCAATCATCACTTGGCCGGATATCTTTAAGAGTCATTTTCAGAAATTCCTCACCTGTATATCCATATGCATTAATGGCTGTATTGTTAACCATAAGAAAGGAGAGAGTCTTTATGTCATAAATCCACATCGGATGAGGATTGTTTTCAAAAAGATATTTATACTGCTCTTCACTTTTTATCAGAAGTTCCTCGGATTTCTTTTTTTCTGTTATATCTCTCTGTATCCCAAAATTTCCTGAAATTCTTCCTTTGGAGTCGTATAGGCAAATATAATCTCCCTCAATGAAAATTTGTGTTCCGTCTGCCTTTGTTTCACTCGTTTCCGTGTGGAGTCTCCCTTTGTCAAAAAACTCTTTCCAGATTCTCTTTCCATATTCCGGATCATTTGAATAAAAATCTGCAGGAGTCATCGCAAGTGCCTGGTTCAATGTTATTCCATATTGATTCAGGAATGCGTCATTTGCCCTTACTATTCTCTGATTATAAAAAGCATATTCAATCTGTTTCTCCTTGTCAGCAGATTCATTCCACATCACAGGTTCGTCGAGCATGAAAAAAAATATTCCTTCAAGTGCCTGATTAAAAAAAAGGTTGAAATAGTTTTGAATCTCTTTGTGCTCTTCTTCAGTTTTTCTTATTTCTGTAATGTTATCAGCAAATGAAATGAGGCATGATTCTCCGTTAATGTCAATTATCCTGCCGGAAACAATGAAGATAACCTTACTGCCGTCTCTAAGAATCATTTTCCCCTCTCTGGAAACGATTTTACCCGTATTTAGGAGTTCCTGTTTCAAATTATCGATAAAAGAGTCACAAAATAAGATGCCAAGATCCTCCGGTGTCTTTCCAATTATCTCTCCACGAGGGATATTTACATTTTTTTCAAAATTTGCATTTACCTCAATGAACCGCCCCCCCTCAATTGAAGTAACAGAAATACATTGCGGGCTATAGTTAATAAGTTCGGAAAGCATTTTTTCCGGAAAATGAGACTCTGTCATTACAAGATGAAATAATTCATACTCAAATTTATGGAAAAAATAGTTATTAACAGAATATTTTTAATTTGCGGGAATATTAACAGCAAAATGAGTCTCAATTTGCTTTAGTGCTTTGTGAATTGCCGAAATTAATTGTTTAATATCAATTTTATACCCCTCTGCCCACATCGATGTTACAAATTCTCTGTGATCGCGCCCTGCGCGGTAGTCGGGCTCTCTCTTAGGATGACGGAGGTATTTGGAAATTATTGAAATATCCTCTTTTACATTTAAAACCGCATGATAAAAGAGGATATTGTTTTTCAGATACATTGAAGAACCGAGGATTTTTCTGTTATTTATTGACAGGTCAGATATTCCCCTTGAATCAAGATTATTAACTCCAATTTCATTAAATGAATCAATAAGATACTTGTTAATAATTTCAAAAATATGGCGAGGTCTGTTTAACCTGACTATATTAAATTTTAAAGAAAATACAATCATATTCGGCGTAAGGACAACACTTTCACCACCAGAAGGCCGCTTATAGATTCTGATATTGTCTTCGAGAGCATTCCCGGAAAATACTGAAAGTTCTTCTTCGTTTGCCCTGCCAAGAACAATATAGGTTCCTTCCGGCTGCCATACACAGGAGTCAAATTTTGCAGCTGATTCCATTATGCTGATATCAGGGAGATTGTACGGTAGAGAAATGGATTTTCCTGTCATTTAGATTTGATTATTTATGAATTGCATGGTCTACTGCCTCGAATCCGGCTTCCATGAATACTTCGGAAACAGTAGGGTGGGTGTGTACAGTCTGAGCAATATCATAAATTGTGGATTCAAGCTGCATATAGGCAGATGCTTCATTTATCATGTCTGTTGCGTTTGGAGCAATAATTTGAACGCCAAGAACCTCCCCGTATTTTTTGTCGGAAAGTATTCGGACGAAACCTTCCGAAACACCTTCCGTTTGTGCCTTGCCGTTTGCAGAAAGGGGGAATTCGCTTGATTTATAGTCATATCCGGCTTCCTTTATTTCGGCTTCGGTAAGCCCGATTTGAGCAGCCTCCGGAACAGTATACATGTTCATTGGCAATTTTGAGAAATCCAGTTTATTTTCTATTCCCTTTAGCTTATTTACCACGTGAAGCCCCTGAGCCGATCCCACATGTGCAAAAAGACTTAACCCGTTTACATCGCCAATAGCGTAAATTCCTTTCACAGATGTTTCAAGATTTTCATCAACTTTAATAAATCCGTTTTCCATATCCAGCTTAATATCTGATTGTATTAAGTTCGCTTTTCGGTCACGTGCATTGATAATCAAATCACAAGGGACCTCCTCCTGATTTATATTTAGTTTCCCGTTTGCCCATATACCTTTTGTTGACTCAACAGTTACATTGAAAATTACTTTAATTCTGTCCTTCTTTATTTTAGTCAGGATGTAGTCGCTTATATAAGGATCTGCTTTTGGCATAATGCCTCCGGTGTCCGAAATCAAAGTGACGTTTTTATCCATTAAATTAAACGCCTGTGCAAGCTCAATTGCGACAGGAACTTTTCCGATAACAACTATATTGTCAGGTATCTCCCTCTCTTTAAAAAGCTCTTTAGGCTCAACAATAAGACCTTCAAATAGGTTTTCAATCGCAGGAGAAGATGATCCGGTAGCAATCAGTATGTTTTTTGCCTCAAGATTTCGGTTTTCTACAACGATTGAATTTGCGGACAATATTCTGGCCTCTCCGATTATTATGTCAACACCGTTCTTTTTAAGTAAAAACTCCACGCCACCGGTGAGCTTTTTAACTATTCCGTCCGATCGTTTAATCGCTTTGTTCCAATTAAATGATATTGCTTTTTTATCAATTCCGTCTATTCCAAACCGCCCTGCATCCTTAACAATCTTCTGATAAAGCTTAACACTTTCCAAAATTGACTTTGATGGTATGCAGCCCCAGTTAAGGCACATTCCTCCAATCTGGTTCTTTTCTATTATGGCTGTTTTAAGACCAACCTGACCTGCGCGAATTGCTGCCACATAGCCTGCAGGTCCAGATCCGATTATAATTAAGTCGTACATATTATTTCTCCTTTTTATTCCATTATAAGACTGACAGGATCTGCCAGATATCCAATTATTGAGTTCACGAACCGTGCTGTATCGCCTCCGTCTGCAATACGGTGGTCTACACTTAGAGACAGTGGAAGAACAAGTCCAACGGCAAGCTGA
>JAAXVX010000002.1 GCA_013335275.1 Bacteroidales bacterium | reverse complement strand
TGGAACGGGCATTTGTCAAACATTTTGACTGGCCACTGAATTTACCGACACCTTACTTTGCAAAAGCAAGCGACAGGATGATAAAACTCTTTGAAAAAGAGACGATAAAAGGGGTGACCATTTCTGCATCCGGATTTTATGGCCCTCAGGGAAGAGTTTTGAGGCTACCGCTTGCAATGCCGGACATGGTGAGCAAATTTGAAAGTTTCCGTTTTAATGGCGACAGAATAACAAACTTCGAAATGGAAGGTTCTGCAATTGCCGGACTATCTGCGCTTTTGGGCCACGATGCTGCAACAGTATGCTGCATTATTGCGAACAGGCACCTGCATGAAAGTCAGCCGGACTATAAACCTTATATCAAGAAGCTTGTTACACTTGCATTAGAGAAACTTACTCAATGAAAACAACTCAGGAGCTGATATCTCTTCTATCGTTGATTGACGATGGAGACACGGCAGTGAGAACTGCGGTGGAAGAGAAGCTCATTGAGATGGGAGAGGATGTTTTTGACGAAATGGAAAAACTGTACCCGGAGCTTGAATACAAGTTCTGCCCCGAGTTTTATTTCACGTATCTGTCAAATCTCAGACTTAACTACACACTTAAAAAGCTGAAATTATACCTGTCCAACCCCGATCCGCTTCTTATGGACGGGCTTCTTTTAGTGACGAGTGCACTGGAACCGAAACTGGACAAATATTACTATATGAATATTGTTCAGGATATGTCGGACGAGATAGTGGAGGAGCTGAGCGACAGTAAAACAGCAATTGAGAATCTTGAAATATTCAATTATATCTTTTTTCACAGGATGGGTTTCAAGCATGCAGACGAAAGTGTGATTCAGGAAGAAAAAGCACTCATATCCACTGTGCTCGAAACAAAAAGAGGGAACATCTTTACTGTCCCCATCTGCTATTTTTTGCTCTCGAGATATGCAGGACTGCCAATCTATCCGCTTATAATCAACAAGTCATTTACTCCAGCCTATATAGACAATGACAACAACATTCTGTTCTATATCAATATTTACAAGGATGGGCTCATTTTTAACGACGACTATCTGCAAAAGAAAATAGAAGCTATTTCCGAAAATACCGAGAAACCTTTTGCCAGATTAGGACTGGACAGGGCACTTGTATCTATTTATGCCGACCATTTGCTGTATCTGTACAAACAATTAAAGAATGCAGAGAAGGAGAATGTAATGAAGAGAGTTCTGGAATGTTTTGGATCAGAAAGGTACATTAACTAAAACCTCCGTAATCAAATTGACTACAGAGGCGTTTCACAGTTTAGTTATAGGTTAAGTAATAGTTTACTTGAACAAATATATAAAAAAATTGAATACAAATATATTTATAGCAAAAACTTTATGGAAAAATGGCTCCAAAAACGGGCTGGGTAATACAAGTTCCATAATTGCCGGTATCTCTGTTGCTGTAAGTATGATTGTTATGCTACTTGCAATTGCAATTTCCGACGGGTTCAAGTATGAGATACGGGAGAAGGCAATTGGGTTTTCTGGGGGAATAGTATTGAATTCTCCCGGAATTGAGGTTACAACATACCAATACCCAATAGTATCTGATCTGTCATATATGGCAGATATTAAGAAAATTCAGGGGATAAAATCGGTACAGCCCTATGCCTGCCGTTCCGGGATAATTAAGAGCGGAGATGAAATTCAGGGTATTTTGCTCAAGGGCGTTGGGCCGGGTTATAACTGGGATTTTTTTAAAAAATCCATTGTGGCAGGGAAATTACCCAATTACTCCGATACCAGTTCCGTAAAGGAGATTCTTCTTTCTTCCCGCCTTTCAAAAATGATGGGCATTAAAGTAGGGGAGCCTGTTCAGGTATATTTTGTGGGCGATCTGGTTAAAGCCCGTAAATTCATTCTAGCAGGAATATATGACGCTCAGCTGGAGGAGATAGATAAAACATTTGTGATTGCAAATATCTCGGAGATTCAAAAACTGAACGAATGGGAAAGCAATCAGGTGAGCGGTATCGAAATAATTCCCGAAAATCACGAAAAGATACAGGAAACTGCCAGGTTGATTGAAAACATAATTTCGGACAAATCAAAAGAGAGTGACCCGTCTGTGTCTGTTTTAACAGCAAACGACCTTTATCCTCACTTGTTCGACTGGCTGCAGCTGCTTGATTTCAATGTGCTGGTTGTACTCATTCTCATGATTACTGTTGCAGGGTTCAATATGATTTCCGGATTGCTCATAATTCTTTTTGAAAAAATTTCGATGATTGGACTGTTAAAATCGCTGGGAATGAGAGATGCCGGGATTCACAGAATCTTTTTGTACCGTGCGATGATGATTATATTGAGAGGTATGCTGCTCGGTAATATAATTGCCTTTTTATTACTTGCGCTGCAGCAGAGATTCCAGATAATCAGCCTCGATCCGGAAAACTATTTCGTCAAATATGTTCCGGTTTATATCGACTGGTTTAAAATGATAATGCTAAACCTGTCGGCATTCCTGCTGATAATATTATTGCTTTATATTCCTTCAAGATTTATTTCCGGCATAAGTCCGGATAAGAGCCTCAGGATAAAATAGGCCTACTTCTTTACCAGCGTTGAATAGAGTTGGTACCGGTTTAACACTTCGTCTACAAATCTCATTGTCTCACCACCCCGGAACGATCCAAGCTTGAGTATTCCAACCGGCAACAACGATTTGTCCCGCATCTGAGGAATCAATTCTTTTACCGCATTCCAGTCATTTGGATTTACCCCCTTGTGAACGGCAAGCTTTCTTATGTCAATTACCCGTCCCTCTCCGGCGTTATATGCGGCCAGAACAAACTTGAGACGATTAAGCGAGTCAATCTGCGGGTCATCAAACATTTTCTGGAGTCTTTTGATAAGAAGGGTACCCGCTTTTACATTCTGCTCGGGATCAAATATGTTATCTACGTTAAACTGATTGGCTGTTGCCTGCTTTATTTGCATGAGCCCGTGTGCCCCGTGTGCCGAACTGGCATTCATCGAAAATTTACTCTCCTGATAAATGAGAGAAGCGAGTAGTCTCCAGTCCCAGCCAATATTTTTAGAGTGCCGTTTAATAATTTCGTCGTAAGGAGAAAGAACAGACGTTCCTCCCGGAGATGAAATGGAAATTCCGCGATATCTTCGGTAGTACCGGGTAACAAGCTGGCTGTACTCTTTTCTTTGTTTAAAATAATTGATCCAGTAGTTTAGTTGCTGTAACAGGATAAAGTCGTCTTTTCTTACAACCCATACATCCTGATTGTCATTTATCGCGACACTTGAGATGAGAAAATCGGAGAACTCTTCCGGTATGACCTCTTTGTCTTCATTTATTACTAGAATGTCAATATCTCCTGCGAGCAATTCATTCCAGCTGTTGCTGCTGTCTTTTGGGGTGAGCAAAACATCACATTTTTCGTTTTGTGCAAACCTGTTGAGAAGTTCATAATGGAATCCGGACGGATGCCCCTGTCTGATATAAACCCCCCCCTCAATGTTCACCTTAACTAACAGAGTATCTCCCTCAAGAAAGTGAAGTTCCCGTTCTCCTTTTAATATCTCTCTCTCAGAAACTGCCATATATAATAGCAGAATAACGAAGAGAGCCAATATGTACTTATATTTTGCCTGCATAGGCTTTATTTGATATAGAAGGGCCAGTTTATTCCAAACTGGATAGCTTTCACCGGCATTGTGTAATGATTAGCCGAGAAGTAATCTCCGTTTGGCCAGCCCTGGGCAATATTCATGTATTTAACAAATATACTGGCCTTTTTCCATTGAATGTTTACGAAAGGGTCAATATACGGAGTAGCTCCCATTTTTCTTTCATTCTGAGTGTGGAATTGCCCCAATGCAGGATTGTAGGAAGGAGCAAAGTATTTTGTATGATAGATAACATCTGCGCCAAGTTGCACAGTCATTACATTTTTTACTAAATTGAACTGAAAGAAATACCTGAGATTTGCACTCAAAAGAGGAAGAGGCATTACATCCTGTTCCGATGAGAGCTGTAATAGCACTCTGTTATTGAAGTGAAGCTTCCATAAGCGGAAGTCAAGTTTAACAGAGGCGGACATAACATTAAGAAGACTGCCGGATTGTGTGGCATCTCCAAGATTATTGTAATAGATATAGTTGTTCAGCAGAGAGTATCCAAAGAAAGCCTGCAGCTTTACTTTTGGAATGTCGAGAAAGGCCTCTACCCGGGTTTCGGTGCTTTTGCCGAAGTTGTTATCCCAGAAAAAGTGGTTTGAATAGTAATAACTGTTAAACAGGTCGGGAGTTGTACTTGCGATTTTCAATTTGCCGGTAAGGTGGATGCCCTCCTTAACAGGATACACCGAGAGGCGGACTTTTGCGTTTATGCTAAAGTCGCCTGCGTTGTAACCGGTAAGATTCATTTTTCCTGTTCCTTCCCAAAGCAGATACTTCCTGAATTGACCGGAAGCTCCGAAATATGCATACACATTGTTATATATGGAATTCTGCACCCCCCCGATGTACTGATCCGGGCGGAATGTGTAGTAACTCATAAACTGGTGCCCGATTCCTCCATCCAGTTTTGAAATTATCCCATCAATTGCCCAAGGCTGAAGTCTGATGAAAAACCTGTTTTCAATGAGGTTTAGCCTTGTTGAGTCATTGCTTTCAAGTGAATTTATAAAGAAACGGTTATTATAGTAATTTCTTCCGACTTCATCAGATAAATCAATTGCATCGGTATATTTACGATAGTAGGTGGCATACTCGAAGGAATGTCCTATATATGCTACTGTTCCCCTGCTATTGTTAAGTGTGTCTTTTTTAGATAGACGGATAGGAATTGCGTACGAGTGAGTGAAGAAAAGCGAGTTACGCTTTAGCCTGTTGTATGCAGTCTTGAGATTGTAATCAATTGCCCTTGGGTTAATAGTTGTATCAAGCACCATTGTGTCGTCTGTTACACCTCCGTTCTCTTCGCGCTTTACAGACTGAAAAATATAACCCGCATGAACTACATAGCGTTTTCCAAGGTAGTTTGATGTAAGTGAAAAAGTCCGGTCGTCTGTGGATTCTTTGTTTAAAATCCCCTTGCCGCCATAACGTTCATACAGGATTGTGATATTAAGTTCAGGAGAGATGTTTTGCGTTGTCATGAAGCGGATATTACTCTCTTCCTTGGCTCTTTCGGCAAGTATCGTTCCTCTGTAGGCCAGTTCGGTATGTGGCGTTTTCACATTATAGAACGGGTGGGTCTCTTTTGTATAGCTGTATGGAATGTATGGGTCAAATGCAGTAAAAAAGTCGGATTTTTCCCGTAGAAAATAATTTAAACTCTGAGCTGCAGATCCGGAAACCCCAAGATAGGTTGCACCTACATCCTTTTTCATAAAAGGAAGAAAATGGAAGTTACCGTCGAATGTCGTATCCTGTTTGAGCATTCCGGTAATTCTGTTAAAGTGGCTGTCGTAATTCCACAATATGATTCTCTTGTATTTAAGAGAGTCGGGTATGATATAGCTCTCGAGAATTCTCGGCTTAGCAGCACGGATGCTGTCTTTGATTAATTTTAAAGAATCCCTTTCGGCCTTTTCCCTGATTTTAATTTGTGCTTTGGTAGGAGCTATAATTGCGGGAGAAGTTTTTTTAAGTGTATCAGATGCTATGCTGATGCTGTTTTCCTGAGCGGAAAGTATATTAAAAGAGAGCACTGCAACCATAAAGGCCGCAATGCTCATGATTTTTGTTGCGTTTTTTTTGATTTGTTTGCCCATAATATTGTGCAAACATACAAAAAATGGATTAAATGACATCAAAGGATTAGATTCCTGCCACTCTCTCCTTATATGTTGCAAGACATGCATCAAGCCTGTCGTGCGCAGTATTGTCGCCGGGAATGTTGTGTGAAGGGTGAATATAAAGCTTAACGCCTCTGTCTGCAAGTATCTCGGCTACAGTTGTAACAGTCATCCATACAAGAGTAATAAATGCCATTGTGGAAACCGGACCAACCTTGTCGTAGTGGTTCTTTAAAGGAACGCTTGCATCTACAAGTGGTGCACATGAATCAACAACGATATCGGCAAGCTGGAAAAGTGTTTTTCCGCATGAGTGCCTTGTCTTCTTGTCGGCAGATTCGCTTGCAGAGCCAAATACGATAACCTTCATGCCAAGTTCTTTCGCCTTTAGAGCAATGTCAATGTTTACATTGTTTATACCGGTATGAGAGAAGATCCACATAGTGTCTCTTTTGTCAAAGGTGTATGACTTCATAATTGCGTCGCCGTAACCTTCTGCTCTTTCAAGAAACAGAAACTGATGAACGCCCATTTCCCCGGTGATTCTTGTGAAGAAAGTGAGGGGAAGCTCAACTATTGGGTGGAACCCAACAAAACCTCCGATTCTTGGATACATCTCCTCAACCGGGATTGTAGCATGACCGCAGCCAAAGGTGTGAACCCATCTGCCTGCCTCTATGCTGTCTGCCATTACTGTGGCTGCTTTTTTAATGTTTTCGAGCTGAGACTCTTCAATAGAGCTCATTACGGCTCTGGCATTTTTTAACCATTCTAGTGCTAACATAATTTAATTTTTTGAACGAAAATATTGATAATTAATTAAATAGATTACAGGAACTAATAGTGAACATATAATGAGCAGGATAGGGAACTGTTTAAAATCCAGTGCCCCTACAAGCAAATTTATTAATGTGTTTCCGGTGAGTGCAATTACCAGTGCAAAGCTGAATGCAGTGCCCGACATCTCTTTGTATTTTTCGCCAACCTCCGACAGAACAATAGGAAATGTAGAGGCTAATCCCAGTCCAATCATGAATGTCCCGGCAGATACAGCCGCCTGAGAGGTGAACAGATACATGATGAGTGTACCAAGAGCAGCAATTAGTATGCTTATGGTGAGAATAATGTTCTTAGAAATTTTTCTGAGCAAAAAGCCAAGGACAATCCTGCCGGCGCCAATACCCATTACAATAAGGCTCAGTGCATACAGGGCGCTCTCCTTGTCGAATCCCTTCTCAAGTTCCAGATAGCTTGATGTCCAGTTGCTCGCAATTCCCTCAATACCGCTTTGGAAAAAGAGAGTAAAGCTAAGAAGCAGCAATGCAGGCTCTTTTGCCATTGACAATACTTTTTTGAATGGAATACCCTGTTTGAATTTCCCGTCCGGAAAAGAGACAAAGGCATAGTAGAAAACCGACAGAGTCATCACAGCTCCTGCTCCTGCTACAATTGGCGTATATGAGATAGTTTTCGAAAGAGTGGCAAACAACAAAGGAATTGTAATGGCTCCAATTGTATAAAACACTCCAAGTATACTCAGGTTTGCCGACCTGTTCTTATCTGTGGATGCATCGGAAACGAGTGCATTTGATATACCGTTAAGAATACCGCCGCCAAATCCGATAACAAAAATTGAAATTCTGGCCATATAGACGGAAGAGCAAAAAGCAAGCAGTTCCATACCGGCTACTGTAATAACAGTTGCAGCAATCATCAGCCTTTTGTATCCGTACCGGTCAATGACCGGGCCAAAAATTACAGATCCCAGCAAAATGCCTATTGGCAGAAGGCCTGCCACGGTGGATGCCTGCGAAGTGTCAAGACCAAATTTGGAAATGAGGGAGGGGAGCACGGCTCCCATAACCACGAAAGCTAATCCAAAAAAAGCCATTCCGGCAAAACCGGCTATAAGAACGGGAAATTTACTCTTACTGCTCATTTTTATCTCTTTTGTAATTTGTTATTGCAATAGCTCCGGCGCCATATAATCCGGCTTCGTTAGGAAGCATTGACGGGAAAAAGCGGCATTGTTTAATGGATATAGGCTGTGCCCAGCGGGACGCTTCTTCATAAATTCTGTCAACAAACCGGGAGGCCGGCCCAAAAAGTCCGCCTCCAAACACAACCACTTCCGGGTTGAAGAGACTGACAAAATTTGCAGCTGCCATTCCCCACATTTCAATTGCCGTATCAATTACCTTAATGGCCAAAGGATCGTGTAAATCGTAGGCTTCAAAAACTTCCCGTGATGTTATTTTTTCAATGTCAAATTTTTCCAGATAGGAGAGTCCCTTTTTACCCTCAGACAAAAGTGCTTTTACCTCTTTTTTTGCCTGCATTGCAATTCCGGTTCCGGAAGCGTGACTCTCGAAGCAGCCGCACATATCCCACTCCTTGTCGTATGGAGGTTTCAAAGCCATCCATCCGGTAGCTCCCACAATATCCGATGCACCATGAAGTACCCTTCCGTCAATAAGAATTCCGGCACCGATACCTGTTCCGACAGCGATGAAAATCGCATTGTTGCACCCTTTTGCAACCCCAAGGCTCACTTCGCCCAGTATATATGCAGTTCTGTCACTCTCAACAAATACTGTCGAATTTGGAACAGATTCTGCAATCTCATCCAGCAAAGGATAATTTTCCCAGCCGGGAATATTAGGGCACCAACATGTTCTTGTCTTTGAGTAGGCTATGCCCGGGACGCATATACCAATGCATTTGCCTTCTGATTCAGGCACTTCACCTTTAGAAAGTAAAATTTTACAAAGCTCCTTTACAAGCCCGGCAACTTCTTTCCCCTCCCTTCCTTCGAGAAGCAGTGTTTCGTGTAATAGCAGAGAGTTGTTTTCAAGAAAAAGCGCACCAGAAACTTTTGTGCCTCCAAGGTCAATTCCTAAATATATCATAACTCAAATTATAATGACACCTTTGTCTTCAAGTATTTTGAGAGAATTGGCATGGCCCTCGGGAGTAACATATCCCAAAGCATCCTTATTCACAAAAACCTTATAGCCGTTCTTTAACAGGTCCAGCGAACTTTCCTTAATGCAGTATTCAGTGGCAATGCCGCTTAATACAACACTCTTTTCCAGCTCTTTGTCTTCGTAAAATTTGTCAATGAAATTTCCTACAGATAATCCGTCTTTATTTACTGCTTCAAACCCGGAATATTGTTCTATTGTTTCCGAACAGCCTTTCTTGAATACATTTCCTCCGAAAGGTAAAGATTCAGGGTCATTTACCCTTTGGTAGAAAAGATTGTGAATCAGCTGGCCCTTTGTTCCCTGAACGCAGTGAGGAGGCCATTCTCCTCCCTGTTCAACAAATGAACAGTGGTTTGCAGGGTGTGAGTCACAAACGTAGATTACTCTTTGTCCGGGATTTGCATTTATATATTCAATGGTTTTTTTTACTGCCTTCACAGAATTATTGCAGGCCAGAGAGCCGTCGATAAAATCATACAGCATATCTACAACAATGTGTACCGCGGTTGAAGGGCTATTCTCCATCAAATTGCTTTATTTCGTTTATCAGAGAGTCAATAAGTCCGTTTTTAAGGTCAAAAAGTTCATCCGAAATATCTGCCTTATAGTAGTGGGGGTTGATTAATCTCTTTTGAGTATCATTCAGCCCTTGCAGGTTGCTAAGGTAATAATTTCTTTTTTCAAGCGCACTCATGGTTTCTGCTATAATTTGACCATTTTTCATAACTTGCTTCTGAAGAGGTTTAAACTCATATGAATTTTCTTCAAAAGTCGTGATTTTTGTATCGTCATATTCGTCCCGTATGGTCACTTTTCTGCGGTTTTCGATATTTTTTGCAGTATTGTCTCCTCTCAGGCAGGTAACATCAGCCTTAAACATGCCATTTCTAGTAATTCTGTACGTAATCTGAAAACCCGGATTAATTGCCTTGCTTTTGTCTTCCGATCTTTTAAGTACACCCTGGCCGTCTATCTCCACTAATTTGTACACATTCCCGAAACAGGGATTATGCTTGCTTGTGGCAATAGCGTCGCCCACGCCGTATGAGTCAATTTTTGCATTTTGCCTCTCCAGTTCGGAAATTATATATTCATCGAGTGAGTTTGTGGCGAATATCTTGCATTTTGTAAGACCTGCATCGTCCAGTGCCTCGCGGGTTTTTATTGAAAGATAGGTGAGGTCGCCACTGTCGAGTCTGATTCCAAAGCTTTGCGGATAGTTGTCGTCCACTCCGTTCTCCCGGAACGCACGGATTGCATTCTTAAGACCACATCTGAGAGTATCATATGTGTCAATAAGAAGTATGAGGGGTTCTCCATAATGAGATTTTATGTAGGTATCAAATGCCTTAAGCTCTCCAGCTATTGTGCAGCCGAATGCAGTTACAAAACTGTGTGCCATCGTACCTGAAGCAGGTATGCCAAACATGGTTGAAGTAAGAATATTGGATGAGTTAAGGCAACCACCGATGTAGGCGGCTTTTGCACCATATGTTGCAGCCCATGGGCCGTGAGCCCTGCGAGAGCCGAATTCGCTGATTGGCTTTGTAGTGCTTCGCGACACCCTTGATGCTTTAGTTGCTATTGCCATCTGATGATTCATAATGCAAAGCATGGGCGTTTCCAGAACCTGAGCCTCAATGAGCGGACCCTCAACTGTTATTACCGGCTGGGTTGGAAAAACAATTTCTCCCTCCTCCATTGCGTATACGTTTCCGGTGAATTTCATTTCAGAAAGAAATTTCCGGTATTCCCTGTAATCTTCTCCCGGAAGAAATTTTTCAAAAAATGACTCATCTTCGCTGCCAAGACCGGTAACCATTTCGAGAGCCTCTTTAACACCGCATACAACAGCCCAGTTGTTTTTGTCTGGGGCGCTTCTGTAAAAAAGGTTGAAAATGGCTTTTTTATCCTTCAGACCTTTGTCGTAGAAGGTTTTCCCCATTGTATACTGATACTTGTCGGAGCAATATGAGATATTCATGGTCTAGTATTTTAAACCATAAAGGTACTAAAAAAGTAAACCGGATGTTACTTAAGAAGCTTTAGCAAGGCTGACCATTCTGCATCAAGCAGTTTAATAAGTTCTATGCAGTCCGACAACGCTTCTTCTCTCGAGATATTCTTTGATTCATGCTCTTTAATAGAGAATTCCAAAGCTTTTGCAATGTTACCAAGCCTGTGAAAGCTAAGATTGAATGCAGAGCCTTTAATGGCATGCGCACAATGTTTTATCTGTTCGCAATCAGAAGGGAAATCTCCGCCAAATGTTTCAAAATGATTTCGGATATCGTTTATATATTGGGGAATCTGAAGTCTGGCACTTTCAATTAAAAGTTCTACAATTTCATTGTCTCCGTCCACTTTTTCCAAGAGTTCGGATTTGTCAAACCTTTCTCCCCAAATTTCGGTAATCATAATTATTGTTGTTTTTCAAGATTTGCAGGAGAGAACATACTTTCGGACAAATTGGAGCCTGCCTGAAAAGCATCTGTAGTGAGAACAGATTTTCTCCCGGATTGCTCATTTTTCATCTCCATTAAATAATAAAAGAATTTCCCTCCTGATACAGGTTTATAATCACTTATTGATTGTGTTTTTGAAAGTTTTCCGCCCATGTCGTAGAATTCAATTTTATAACACAAATAGTTGCCCTTATCGATGTAAGATATTTTTTTGCTGAAACCGTTTTCACCTTCGAGCTCTTTTGTCTTTGGAGTTGCCTCAATTTTAAAGCAGTTTTTCCCGTTTAAAGTTTCTGTTGAGAGAAGTTTGTAGTTAAAGTCGTCTAAATTGGGTTTACTCATATCGGCATTTGTAAACTCCGAACCCATAAAGTTCTTTCCTTTTTCGTTACTTACTATTCTTCTGCTCTTTTTAAGGGCAGGCATATAAATCCACATGTCATCGGATTTTCCTTCATAGTCGTAGACGAGCATAGCTGTTCCCCTTACATCGGCAGGGTCAATGAAACGCATAATCATCTTTGTTACTTCTCCGAATTTTTTACTTGCAATGCTCACCTTTCTGGTGCGCACATTCCCTTTCTGATCATAAATTTTGAGAGTAGTCACCATCTCCATTGAAGAGAGAGCAATTATATCGGCAGAATTCTTACTTACTTCCCGTGCATCCTGAGCGCCGGAAGAGGCTGAAAAACAAAAAATGCAGGAGACTATTAAAACAGTTATTGCAGTTAACCTTTTCATAATTCGTATTTTTATTTCAGAAATTTTGGTTTAAAGATAATACAGATTGCCGGAATGAGCATAAGTGCAGAAAAGAGGCAAAACAGAAGTGACAGGATTATGAGCAGTGCAAATGATTTTATGAGCGGGAATGCAGACAGGAACAGTACTGAAAAACCTAACATCACAGAGAGCGCATTGATTGTAATACCACGCCCAGTTGTACGGATTGCTGTCTGAAATGCAGCAGGGTAGCCAACTCCGAGAGAGAGTTCACTTCTTACCCTCCAGAATATGTGAATCGTAAAGTCGACACCCAGCCCAATCGAAATTGAAGAGAGCAGAGCTGTAATAATATTCAGTTCAATACCAAGCCAGCCCATGAGCCCGAATATGCAAAAAACGGCATAGAGTAGCGGAATGGAGCCAAGTAACCCGGCAGTAACGCTTTTGAAAATAATCGCAAGAAGAATCACTATTGCAAGAAAAGCAAAAATAAGAGAGTAGTACTGTCCGGTTACAACTGATTCACTCATCTCCTTTTCTACAAGAGCGTATCCGCCAATGACCGTTCCCGGGTCATCCTTTGTAAGAGCCTTTATTTTATCTGTTATCAATTTTGCTTCACTCAGCTTTTCATAATTGCACTGAATTGTCATAATTGCTTTTGTGTAATCGAAATCTACAAGATTTTCAAAAGCAGATGGGTCGCCATTCATAGAATACAGTTCTATATACTGGGCAACACCTTCTCTGGTTTGAGGGATTCTGTTATAACCGGGATCAGAAGGGTCATTCAGGGCTGTACTCATTTTACGTATGATTGTTGCAATTGAGGTAACACTTCCCACTCCGGGCATTTTCTCAAGCTCTTCTTCATACGCTGACATTTTTGTGAGAATAGCAGGGTCCTTTATATCCCCGTCAAACATAATATTAATCATCTTGCTTCCTCCAAAAGCCTTGTTCGTAATATTTATGCTCTTATTGTAAGGGTGTTTCTGCGGCAGGATGTCATTAAAATCCGACGCAACACGAAAGTTAAAAAGGCCGGCAAGTGAAATGGCAATAAATGCAATAAAAGATATTATAATGAAACGGGGATTGTCTGTTACAAATCTCCCGATATGGTTCAGTATATAAACAATCTTCCCCCTTTTTTCTCCTTCAATGTCAAAGTGTACCTTCCCCTTTTTCATTACAGAAAGAATGGCCGGGATAAAAGTAAGGCTGAGTATGAGCGCCAGCGCAATTCCAATTGATGATACAACTCCCATTTGAGTAGCAGGAAGCAGTACGCTCATAATTAGACCGAGAACACCCACTATTGTTGTGAGTCCGCAGAGAATCACAGGTTTGTTAAGGTATGTACTCGCTTCTGTAACTATTTCATTCATAGTCATATTAGGGTCAAGGGCGTTAAGCTCCTGATATCTGGAAACATAGTGGACCCCGTAGTTATTCGCAATAGCCAACATCATAACAGGAATAATAATTCCTATAATACTGAGTTCCCATCCAAAAAGCGGAATGAGGGACATAGAAACGACTATAGATATTAATACTATTGTAAATGGAAGAAGTACACCCTTCAGTTCCCTGAATGAAATCCAGAAAAATAACAGCATTAAGAGCAGACCGATAGGCAGCAAAATCATTATATCTCTGCTAATTTTATCATTTGCCTCACTTCTCAGGTATGGCTGCCCGTTCAGATAAACTTTTTCATTACCGGGAAATTCATCCAGCTTTTTGTAGATTAGGTCAATCAGCTCTTTATCCTTAGTAGTTTTGTTTGAATTGAGGAGAATGAGTGCATATTTAAAATCTTCCGAGACCAGAAGCTTATACGCCAGGTCATTTTTTTTAATCTCTTTTCTCAGAGCCTCTTTCTCTTCCGGCGTTTGAGGAAGGGTTTTTACAACCGGATCAACAATCATTGTTCCATCTTCGGAACGAATGTCTCTTGTCGTATAAAGCGAAATTACCGAGGCAAATTCGCTCATTTTCCCAAATTCGGATGAAAGTTTTTCAAGTCTCTCCAGAGTGGACGGATTTAGAACATCATCGGTTTCAAATATCAGAATAACAGGTTCATAAGTGCCAAAAATCTCACCAATTCTGTCATTGTTGACTTTTGACTCCATCTTGTCGGGCAGGTATGACTCAAGATCGGGATTTACTTTAATTGTAATCAGAGGAATTATGCTTGCTGCAGCCAGAATTATTGTTGCAATTATTATTGTCCACCGGTATTTAATTATCCCTATCTTTTTTTCCATTTGAATTTTTAATTAAAATGAGGCTTTTATTTCGAGAAACAATCCGTTCATTACAGGAGCAGAATAATCAAAAAGCGATTCGGCAGGCCCGTGCATATAGGAACCGCCAATGCTCATGGTGAGATTGTCTGTGGCGTTCCAGCTTAGTTTTGGCCTTATCATGTATTCTTTTGAAGTAATATTATAGAAACCTGTGAGTTCTCCTGTGAGGGTTTCGTAGGCAAAACTTTTTCTGACAGTAAGAGAAAGAGCGTGGTTAGAGCTTTTTTGCTGATTGAATATTTTCCTGTTAAACAATGTGCTCTGATAGTAAACCATATTCTGCAAATAAAGCAATTGGGACATTGGATTTTCCGGATGTGAAAGAACAGGCTCCTCAAGCGGTTTGAAGTCAGGAACATATTTACCCACATATTGAAAAATAGTTAAATATCCTCCGAAATCCTTTTCAATAGCTGCGACATAACTTATATCCGGAGCCGGAATGAACATAAACAAACCGGACCCTTTTGTCCGATTGTATGCAGCCTCTCCTCTAAGAATCCAGGAGCCGAGAGGAAGGGCAAAGTCGGTGCCGAAAGCCTGTTTATGAAACGAAGTTGCTGTATATAGAATTTCAGGAGAAGGATTGGGGTTGCTGATATCAAGATTTATCGTTTTAACATTGAAGCCGTGAAATGGGTCGTATCCGCGAAAATATGATAGGGAGAATCCAATCCGGGACAATTCAAAATTGATTTTTGCAGCTATTGCCCCGCTTTTGAATTTCCTCTCGGGAATAGTGGGCTCTTCAAATTTTGCATATTCTCCAAGGGCAAACAGGTCAAAACGGTAATTAGATGCGCGATAGTATGGAACTCCAATTAAATCAATATCTATTGCAGAATTGATTCTGTATTTTGCCCTGAGCATAAAATTAGACAGATTCTGGTCGTCCGGGTCGGATGTGAGAAAGAAATAATCTTTAGCATTAATGTTGTTTGTAGGATTAAAGCCATCGGTACGTCCCCATTTTACAATCTGGTTACCAGCCAGAAAATCAAATTTGTCCGATACATATCCTGCGTAAGCTTCAACTATGTCCAGCTTGTTATAGTATTTATCGAACATGTTCCCGCCACGAAACCATATTTCCGAATGGAGAATTGTATGTTTTCCGCTATACCTTGCCTTAAACGCAAATTGAGCAAATACGGATGTGAGATCGTAATTTTTTGATCCTCCGTAAAATGCGCCCCTTACATAGCCGCTTATCTCTGTCTTTTGAGCAAGACCGTTTTTTTGTTCTGATGTTGAGTCTTTTTGAGAGTCGGTAAAGAGGGTCTGGGCACAGAGCGGATTGAGAATCAAAATTGCCAGTATAGTGAGAATCTTTGATTTCATTTTACAGCAGTTTTATGCTATAAAGTTAAATCAAATTTAGATTAATGAGCAAAAAAATGAAACTAAAGAATATCTATAAGAATAAAAGAGAGTGCGCCTGCTATGTAGCCGGCAAATGCAAGCAGGGAAATGTTCTTAAAATACCAGTTGAAGCTGATTTTTTCGATACCCATAACCACCACACCGGATACCGAACCGATAATTAATATGCTTCCGCCAACACCTGCGCAATATGCCAGAAATATCCAGAAGCTTCCATCTATAACGAAAGATTGCATAAATGCAGCATCTGCAATTGTAGAAAGCGTTGCCGGGTCAACAACAGGATACATCCCCATTGCAACTGCAACGAGCGGCACATTGTCAACAATAGATGACAGCAGTCCAATAATAATATTTATTGCATAAACATTATGAATCTTGTCATTCAGAATCTGGCCTGCAGAGTTAAGGATTCCGGTGCCCTGAAGGGCCGAAACAGCCAGCAGGATGCCAAGAAAGAAAAGAATTGTTGCAGAGTCAACGCGTTTTAATACGCTTGTTACACGATGTTTGAAATCTTCGGCCAGGTTTGGTTTCTTTTGGTACAGATATTCAGTATATATCCATACGAAACTCAACCCGATTAATACTCCGACAAAAGGCGGAAGATGAGTCACGTATTTAAATACAGGTACATATACAAGTGCAAGAACGCCTAATATGAAAAGAGTTGTTCTCTCTTTATCTGTGAGGGCATTTCTAGGATTATGAACAGATGCAGCGTATTTAGATGTAGATGTAATTTCTCCTTTAACCATGCGGGAAGCAAATATAAGAGGGACAACCATGGAAACGAGACTTGGTATGAACAAATTTGTCATTAATGGTGCGGTACTTATTTTCCCGTCAACCCAAAGCATAATTGTTGTCACGTCGCCAATAGGAGACCAGGCCCCTCCGCTGTTTGCCGCAATAATTATCATACTTGCAAACACCCATCTCTCTTTGTAGTTTGGTATTATCTTTCTCAAAAGCATAACCATTACGATAGATGTGGTGAGATTGTCCAGCACGGACGACATAAAGAAGGTGAGGAAGGCTATTATGACCAAAAGCCTTCTCTTATTTCTTGTTGTAATTCTGTCCGTAATAATTGAAAAGCCGCCATGAACATCAATGAGCTCAACAATAGTCATTGCGCCTAACAGAAAAAACAGAGTCTCGGAAATCTCTCCAAGACTCTCAACAATATGTACGTCTACAATATAATGTTTACACTGATCAAGCAGAGAGAGAGCATTAATACCGCTATTGTTATGAATATATTCCTGAAAACCAAGTGGAAAAACATCGGGGACAGAGAGAGGGGACAGCATGATATATAGAACCCAAAGAACTCCACCTGTTAAAAGTGCAATTGCCGCCTTGTCTACCTTTATTTTGTGTTCAACAGCAATTAAAAAATAGCCAAGAATGAACACGAACACCATTATTCCCAAACCACAGAGTTTTAAAAATTAGTAGGCAAAAATAGTTATTTTACCGATAAAACACGTAGTAAACTTATGATTTGGTAGAAAAAAATTAAAAATTATAAGCAGCCTGTCTCATCTGGGCAGGAGACTTAAATGGATTTGAGGGCTTAAGATACTGTTCAAGAAATTTATAAATCGTATATCTCACATCTGTTGCCTCCTTTGAATCTATTCTGTCAAAACCGTGTCCGCCCGGAGCTTTCTCAAAAACCTTGTATTCAAATTTTTTGTTGTGCGCCTTAAGTGAGTCAATCATAAGCAGCACCTCCTCTACATAAACATCATTGTCAATTGTGTTTGTATGAATCAGGAGCGGTCTTTTAAGGTCTTTTGCGTAAGTAGAAGGCGAACGTCTTTCGTACTCGGCAGGATTTTCCTTTATGGTCTGTCCGATATGGTTTGAGTCGGTAAAGATTTTAATATAGCTGGAATCGTGAGACGCGAGCCTGTTTTCAAGGTCGCTCACCGGTACCCCGGCAAATGCGCATTTGTATTTGTCGGGATAGCGTAAAATATTCATCAGCGAGATCATTCCGCCGTGGCTCCACCCGATAATGCCGATATTTTCCTTGTCAACAAAACTGAAATTTTCCACCATGTAGTCGCGGCTTGTGAGAACATCCTCGTTTTCAAGACCGCCGTAATCTATATTGTCGAAGGTGTCTTTGCCGTAGCCTGTACTGCCCCTGTATTCTGCGGATACAACTATATATCCCTGTGCAATAAGTTCCCGGACGATATGAGCATAATAGGTAGAAAAATCGGCATGGACACCGCTGTGGGGAAGGACTATCAGCGGATATTTCTTAGCTGTATTTATATTTTTGGGGATAAAAACATATGTGTAAAACTGAAGAGGATTTGCAGCAAACTTATCGTCTTTGTTCTTTGCTTTCCATCTTGGAGGGCCTGCAAGCCTTACTTTATCAACAAATGCAACATCTCCGAGCATTTCCCGCCACATGAGGTCATCTACCTTTTTGATAATCTGGTCGTATGTGTGGTTGTTGTTTTCTATCTGGCGCTTAAGAGAACCTATCTCTTTCAGCAGAATGGAATCGTTGTTTTGCGCAACAAGAGAAACAGGAGTATTAGTAAAGAAAAATAACGAGAAACAACCTGTCAGACACAAAATTTTCAAAGAATTTTTCATGATAATTGCTTTGTAAGGTAAGTTATTAAGCAAATATATGAATTCTATGTGTTTTCTGTATTGTTTTGCCAAATCCGATCTATGGAGCGACCCCTGGGGTTGAGCAGTTAATATACAACCGATGGGGCTTTAAAGGTTTTTGGATCGTTGTTCAACCGATGTTTATAATTAATAACCTCTATAGTTTCCGGTACAATTTTAATAAGCACAAAAATTGATTCCCAGTTTGGGATACTTTTCCAATAATTCCGTTTCATTTTTTGCAACAACTCTCTATCATCTATAACAACAGCTTTTCCTGTAATATTTACATATCCTGTTGCTGACTCATGATTTGCAAAGTATACAGACACTTTAGGGTTGTTCATAATCTCTTTAACTTTTCGGCTATATCTTGTGGTGCCAAACCAGATTATTAATTCATCTTTTGCAGGTAGCGGGCTCATAGTTCGCACCTGAGGCTGTCCGGCTGAGTCAACCGTTGCAAGAGCGCAATAATTTGTTTCTTTAATCAGTTCTTTTGCTGCAAGAATGATTGAATCCCGGTTGAAAGAAGTCTGGGCATGAGATGATACTGAAACTAATAAAAAGCAAATTAATTCAATAAACAAGATTTTGTTTTTCATTTGATTAAATTTTAGGATGATTAGATTAATACAGATAAGACTGTTAAAACATAATTTACCCTATTAGAATCTGCATTTTTCGTATTTTTTTGCAAGATATCGCTGCTTTTTTATACTTGTAATTAAAAGAATATTTATAGCCTTATAGAAAGTTCTAACTGCCCTCCCAGACCTTGTTCTAAAACAGATCCTTTGATGTATTCCGAATCTTGAATATTTAATTCAACCCTTATTAGCAGGGTGGGCCTGGCAAAACCGGCACAGTCTATTAGTTAATTATTAAAGCTATTTGAGCAATCT
>JAAXVX010000153.1 GCA_013335275.1 Bacteroidales bacterium | reverse complement strand
ATCTCTTACGAAAAGCATCAACAAATTCCGGAGCAAGAAAATCTCCGAACCATTTTCCAATCACTTCCGCTCTGTTAAATCCCAATGTATTTAGCCAGGCTTCATTAACCTCAATAAAATATCCGTTTTCGTCAAGAGAGTGGTATCCTAATGGTGCTTTTTCAAACATTGAGACGAATTTTTCTTCGTTCACGCGAAGTGCCTCTTCGGATTTTATATGAAATTCCAGTTCTGATTTAAGATTGTCAATTGTGTCCTGGGTAGAGAGATAGCTTAATTCATTGTCTTCTGTATATTCAGAATCAAGACCGGAACGTTTAATTCCTTTGCGCTTGTGTTTGTCGGATTTGTTAACTTCTGCCATATACCCACTCTTTCATTTTCAGTCCACGGACATATGATACTAAGATAAGAATTTTTAGCAAATAATTACACCCCACACCTAATAAAAAAAGCCTCACTTAAAAGTAAGGCTTAATTATATAATGTTTAATATCTATTTTTTACTGCTTTTCTTTTCTATCGGTACAATACCTGCCATCTCCCCGATTATGTTAACTAATTCAGAACCGGTTGGAATAACAATTTTAGTATTGTTCTCAAGCGATGCCTCCATAGCTTCCAGTTTTCTGAGCATCTGGGCATTTCCTACAAAATATTTGTCTGCTGCTTCATTTACGAGTTTTATCGCCTCGGCTTCGCCTTCGGCATGCAATATTTTTGACTGTTTATAGCCTTCTGCCTCTTTTATTTTTGCTCTCTTAACCCCGTCTGCTACAGTTTCCGCTGCAGTTGCAGAGTCAATGGCTGCAATTTTTTCATTTTCGGCCTTTACAACTTTGTTCATTGTCTCCTGAACATCCTTGGGCGGGTCAATCTGTTTTAATTCTGTACGAACTATTTCTATTCCCCAGCCTTTTGTTTCTGTATGAAGTGTCTTGTAAAGCTCTGCATTAATCTTGCCCCGTTCGCTGTTAGCCGATTTTAGAGTGAGGGTACCGATAATGTTACGAAGGGTTGTGCGGGCAAGGTTTACAATTTGCCATCTGAAATTATTGACATTATAAATAGAGCCTTTTACACTGTCTTCATCCGATTTTACCCTGAAATATACCTGAGCATCAACGCTTGCATTAAGGTTGTCATTTGTTATTATTTCCTGTGGCTCAGCATCTACCATTTGTTCGGTAACATTAATCACATAGATTTTATCAATAATTGGAATAATCCAATGGAATCCGGGGTTGGCAAACTTATTATACTTACCAAGTCTCTCTATGAGGCCTCTTTGTGTAGGTCTTACAATTCTTATCCCTGCGGCTATAATCAATACCACGAGCGGGATCAAAAAATACCAGAAATTCATTTCACTTTCCATATTAAAGAGTTGTTATATATTTATAATAAAGGTAATATAAATGTAATTGTAAATCTACAAATAATGAGAATTTTTTAATAACTTTACATAGCAGTTAGGATACTTTTGTAAAGCAATATAAACAATTGAGAGTTATGACTAAGATTCTTGCTATAGATGATATGATGGCCGACCTGATTTCATTAAAGACTTTTCTTCAGGATGCTTTTCCCGAAGCAATTCTTTATACGGAAACAGATGGCCCCAAAGGGATAGAAATGGCAATAGCAAAAGATCCGGATGTCATTCTGCTGGATATAATAATGCCAAAAATTGACGGATTCGAAATTTGCCGCCAATTGAAAGAAGACAAGAGAGTTAAGGATATCCCGGTTATTTTTATTACAGGAATCAACGCCGACAAGAATATTCGGATCAAAGCACTTGAAGTTGGTGCAGAGGCATTCGTTTCTAAACCTATTGACGTGTCTGAACTCACTGCCCAGATTACTGCGATGGTAAAAATAAAACATGCCAACGAGCAAAAGCGGGACGAGAAAGACCGTCTGGCAACTCTGGTATTTGAAAGAACCCGGGAACTGGAAGAGAGTCAGATTCATTTTAAAAATCTTGCCGATTCCGGTCAGGCGCTTATATGGACGGCTAACTTAGATAAAAAGTGCGATTACTTTAATCAGCCATGGCTCGATTTCACAGGCCGCACCTTTGAACAGGAAAAAGATTACGGATGGACCGAAGGAGTGCATCCCGAAGATTTAAAGAGGTGTATTGAAACTTTTGAAAGCGCATTCGACAAAAAGGAAAAATTTCGCATGGAATACCGCCTTCTTCATTGCAGCGGCGATTACAAATGGATTGACGACCTGGGCTCGCCAAGATACAACAGCAAAGGGGATTTTGTAGGATATATAGGGCACTGCCTGGATATTACAGAGAGCAAAAATTTAATGGACCATATTATTGAGGCAAAAGAAAAGGCCGAGAAAAGCAATCTGTTGAAAACTGCATTTCTTAACAACATTTCCCACGAAGTCCGTACTCCTCTTAACGGAATACTGGGTTTTGGCTCTCTGCTTGCAGAACCGGGCATCTCCGAAGAAGAAAAGGAGAGATATTTTGCGCTGATGAAATCTTCGAGTGACAGGTTGATTAATACAATTACAGACTACATGAATATTTCCCTGCTCGTTTCGGGAAATCTTTCAGCCCATATCGCTCCGGTAAATATTAGCAGCATAATTGATTTCTCAAGAAATAAATTCAAAGAGCTTAGTGGTGCAAAGGAACTCAATTTCAATTTTATAGTCCCCGGAGGAAGTACAGAACTTGCATTAAAAACCGATCTCGATTTAATTAAAATAATAATTCATCACCTTTTGGACAATGCAATTAAATTCACTGAAAAAGGTGACGTTTCAATTGGGTTTACCACAAAGGAAAAAAGCATTGAATTTTTCGTTAAGGACACGGGTTCCGGGATTGACCGGGAAGACCAGATTCAGATATTTGACCTGTTCACTCAAAAGAATCTTAACGAAAGCAGGGTGCAACAAGGCAGCGGGCTTGGCCTGTCTATTGTAAAGGGTATTCTGAATTTACTTGGCGGCAACATCAGGGTAGAATCTGTTAATGGAAGCGGGAGTACATTCTACTTTTCCCTTCCTTTTAAAATGGATGACTCTAAAGCGTTGGAAGATGTACAATTTCAGCCTGTTCACAAAACAGAAAAACTTCCGGTTGTACTTGCCGTAGATGATGAGGAAACCAATAGTATTTATATTGAAGCCGTTCTAAGAAAATATACTTCAAAGATTATTAAGGCCGTAAACGGGAAAGAGGCTGTTGATATCTGCAGGAACAACCAGGATATTTCAATAGTTCTTATGGATATCAAAATGCCCGTAATGAACGGATTTGAGGCAACTAGAATAATCAAGTCCTTCCGCAAGGATTTGCCAATTATAGCAGTAACAGCCTATGCCATGGCAGAGGATGAAAAAATAGCATTAGATGCGGGTTGTGATGACTATCTGGCAAAACCTTTTACCTATTCGAGACTAATTGAAAAAGTCAGGAAATACACAAGCTAAAATCAGCTGCGGCGAAATTCGTCCATAAGGTTCTTTATTGTCTCCTTTACGCTGATAATCTTTTCTGCGCGGAATGCATTGCTCCCGGCAAATGCGTAACCCTTTGAAAAATTACCCTTGTATGCGTTATACAGAGCCTTAATTATGCAATACGGACTCTTTGTATAGTCGCATGTTTTTATGCAATGAAAAGGACAGGCTTTTGGTACTTCGGTCCCGGCTTTAACCCTCTCCAGAAACTTGCTTAATATTGCACGTCCGGGCATTCCAACAGGGCTCCTGATAATCTCGACATCCGACTCTGTTGAATTGATATATGTCTCTTTAAAAGCAAGAGAAGCATCGCACTCATTGGTTGTTACGAATTTTGATCCAATCTGAACAGCGGAAGCTCCCATATCGAGGAACTTCTTCATATCGGTTCCGTTATAAATTCCTCCTCCTGCAATAATAGGAATCTTGCAGTTGTTCTGCTCTTCTACAATCTTAATGTTTTTTACAAGATCCGGAAGCAACTCTTCGAGAGAATACTTCTCATCTGTAATCTGATCCAGCTTGTAACCAAGATGCCCGCCTGCTTTTGGTCCCTCAAGCACGATTGCATCGGGTACATAATTGTAGTTCTTTATCCACTTTTCGCAAATAATAAGAGCTGCCCGTGTAGAAGATACAATAGGAACAAGCTTGGTTGTACATCCTTTTGTAAGAAAAGAGGGCAAATCCAACGGCAGCCCTGCTCCTGCAAAAATTACATCAGCTTTGCTCGAAATTGAGGTTTTAACCATATCGGCAAAGTTGGTGAGTGCAACCATTATATTTACACCTATTACCCCTTTTGCTTTCTCTTTTGCTAATTTAAGTTCTTCCATGAGACCTAAGATAGAGGCCTCATTATAATCGCTTGAAAATTTCCGGTAAAGAAGTCCAAGACCCGCACATGAAATTAC
>JAAXVX010000152.1 GCA_013335275.1 Bacteroidales bacterium | reverse complement strand
CAACCTGGAAAGTTTATCAATTTTAGTTTCGGCGTCGCTTTTTTTCTTGAATTCGATATCTACTACAGCTTTTGGGGCACTTGCCACAAATTTTTCATTTGTGAGCTTTTTGTTTACAGAGGCCAGGAAACCCGTGAGATGCTCAATTTCGGCATCAATTTTTCTGAGTTCTTCTTCGGTATTAACCAAATCTCCCAGTGGAATAAAAAACTCAGCGGTGTCTACCATAAATGAAGAGCCTGAGTTATTATCCGCTCTGTTTTCCATCAATTTTATCTCCGATATGTTGGCCATTTTTTTAATAATCGGATAGAATTCCTGAGATACTCCCCCTTTAATATACAACTCCAACGGATTTTTAGGAGAAATTGCCTTTGACTGCCTTATGTTTCGGATGTTAACGATAATCTCCTTAACCTGCTCAAAACTTTTAATGTATTCCGGCGAATATGATTTTGCCGCCGGCTGCATTGCTATCATTATACTCTCTTTTTCTCCCCTTTCTTCCAGATTATGCCACAGCTCCTCGGTAATGAATGGCATAAACGGGTGAAGAATTTTGAGCAGTTTATCGAAAAATCCCATAGTAGCCTTATATGTATCAGGATCCATTGGCGCTCCTGAATCAGGTTTGATAATTTCAAGATACCAAGCGCAAAAATCATCCCAGAAGAGCTTGTAAATCAACATCAGGGCATCGGAAATCCGGAACTTTTCAAAGTGATCGTTAATCGTTTCTATTGATTGGGAAAGTATATTGTCAAACCATTTGACGGCACTTGCTGATTTCTCGTTCTGTCCCAGACTCTCTTCAACGTTCCAGCCTACAACAAGCCTGTATGCGTTCCATATCTTGTTTGAGAAGTTTCTTCCCTGTTCTACCTGACTTTCGTCAAAAAGAATATCTGTACCGGCATTGCTGCAAATCAACATTCCAACACGCACTCCATCTGCACCGTAGCTCTTGATAAGTTCAATCGGGTCAGGTGAGTTTCCCAGTGATTTGGACATTTTTCTGCCAAGTTTATCCCTTACGATACCTGTAAGATATACATTTCTGAATGGGATGTCATTACAGAATTCATGCCCGGCCATTATCATCCTTGCTACCCAAAAAAACAGAATTTCGGGAGCAGTAACAAGGTCATTTGTTGGATAATAGTATTCGAGGTCTCTGTTTGGGGCTTTATCGGGAAATCCGGGTTTTCCCGGGTCAAAAACCGATATCGGCCACAACCATGAAGAAAACCAGGTATCCAGCACATCATTATCTTGTGTTAAATCGGACAACACAATTGAAGGATTTGATTTTCTGGCAAGTTCCAGTGCCTCGGTTTCGTTTGAAGCAACAACAAAGTCGCCATCAGGAAGATACCAGGCGGGAATTCTTTGTCCCCACCATAGCTGACGGGAAATGCACCAGTCGCGTACATTCTCCATCCAATGTTTGTATGTGTTTTTATATTTGTCGGGAATAAGTTTTATCTTATCGCTCTCAACATAGTTCAAAGCCGCTTTTGAAGACTCCTCCATCTTCAGGAACCACTGAAGCGACAACCTTGGTTCTATTACAGCATTCGTTCTTTCTGAATATCCTATTTGGGATGTGTACTGTTCCTCTTTTTCAAGGCAACCGGACTCGGAAAGCATTTTTACAATCTTCTTCCTTGCTGCAAATCTCTCTTCTCCAATGAGAATAACCGCTTTTTCGTTGAGTTTCCCAAAATTGTCTAGAATATCAATAACAGGCAGTTTGTGTCTTATTCCAATTTCATAGTCGTTAATATCATGGGCCGGCGTAATTTTCAGACAGCCTGTTCCAAAATCCATTGAAACATATTCGTCCTCAATTATTGGAATCTCTTTATTTATAAGAGGAATTAATACTTTACGGCCTTTTAGTCCAAAATATCTCTCGTCCTGAGGATGTACACAAAGAGCAACGTCTGCCATTATTGTCTCGGGACGGGTTGTTGCTATTATTACAAAGTCTTTGCCTGCTTTCCCTTCGTTTGATAAGTAATACCTAAGATAGTAGAGTTTTGATGAGGTCTCTTTATGGATAACCTCTTCATCACTCACGGCAGTTTGACCCTCCGGATCCCAGTTGACCATTCTCACGCCTCTGTATATGAGCCCTTTATTGTAATAGTGAACGAAGGTATTTATTACGCCTTTGCTCAGTTCCGGGTCCATTGTAAATTTTGTTCTTTCCCAGTCACACGATGCACCCAGTTTTTTTAATTGTTCCAGAATAATGCCGCCATGTTTCTCTTTCCACTCCCACGCATGTTTCAAAAACTCTTCCCTTGTAAGGTCGCTCTTTTCAATTCCTTCGCTTTTAAGTTTAGACACCACTTTCGCCTCGGTTGCAATAGATGCATGGTCCGTTCCGGGTACCCAGCAAGCGTTTTTACCCATCATTCTTGCTCTCCTGACTAATACATCCTGAAGAGTATTATTGAGCATATGCCCCATATGAAGTACACCTGTAACGTTGGGTGGCGGAATAACTATAGTATATGGCTCCCTTGCATCAGGTTCCGAATGAAAATATCTGTTTTGTAACCAAAATGAGTACCATTTATCCTCCGTCAAAGAGGGATCGTATTTAGCCGGAATCTCCATAAAAACCATTTACTTTTTAAATCTAAACAGCAAAGTTATACATTTTATGGAGAGCACACAAAATTAGCTTTACAGAAAAAGTCTTATATTTGCATACGATAATTTAAAGAAAATAGTTATGAGTACTGATAATGAGTTAAATATAGAGTTAGGTAATGATGTTGCACAAGGGTCTTATTCTAACCTTGCAATAATTACCCACTCAAGCAGTGAATTTATAATCGACTACATAAGAATGATGCCGGGGGTGCCTAAGCCTCAGGTAAACAATAGAATAATAATGACTGCAGAGAACGCAAAAAGGTTGTTTCTTGCTCTGCAGGATAATATTGCGAAGTTTGAATCTCAATACGGAGAGATTGAACTTTATAACGAATCAAAAGGAGTTATTCCAATGGGCTTCGGTAATAGTTCAGCCGAAGCTTAAATCACTATAAATAAACAGTATGACTAAGACATTTAAAATTGTTGTTCTGGCAAAACAAGTGCCGGATACTAGAAATGTTGGCAAAAATGCTATGAAGGAGGATGGAACTGTTAATCGTGCCGCCCTGCCTGCGATTTTTAATCCGGAGGATATGAATGCTCTGGAACAGGCTTTAAGATTAAAGGATGCATATCCGGGAAGCGAAGTATTATTACTGACAATGGGTCCGGGAAGAGCAGCAGAAATTATCAGAGAAGGTCTTTTTAGGGGTGCAGACGGAGGTATTCTCCTGACCGATAGAAAATTTGCAGGGGCAGATACTCTTGCAACTTCTTATGCACTTTCTATGGCTGTAAAAAAGATACAGCCGGATATTATTATTGCAGGAAGACAGGCTATTGACGGTGACACTGCACAAGTTGGCCCTCAGGTAGCAGAAAAGCTAAACTATCCGCAGGTAACCTATGCCGAGGACATTGTTGAGGTAAAAGACGGAAAGATAATTATCAAGAGAAGACTTGAGAGAGGGATTGAAGTTGTAAAAACATCAATGCCCGTAGTTATTACGGTTCACGCAACTGCACCTGCCTGCCGTCCAAGAAACGCAAAACAGCTTATGAGGTTCAAGCATGCCAGAACTAAAAGCGAAGAGCAGGATAATGAGCATAATTCATACCTGCCTACATATACCATGGACTATCTTGTTATACCGGAATGGGGTGTTAATGACATAGGCGGAGATGAGGCAAATTACGGTCTCTCAGGTTCACCAACAAAGGTTAAGAAAATTGAAAATATTGTATTTCAGGCTAAGGAATCAAAGAGAATTACCTCTTCAGATGAAGATGTTGATACTTTGATTAAAGAACTTATTTCTTCACATACAATTGGTTAATATTAATAATTTTAGCAATGAATAACATAATAGTATATATTGAGACCGAAAACGGAAAAATTTGCGATGTGAGCCTTGAGTTACTCACAAAAGCCCGCGGTCTTGCTAAAGAACTTGCCTGCAATGTAGAAGCTCTTCTCATTGGGCATGATGTAACAAAACTTAAAGATGAAATTGCACTTTACGGTGCAAGCAAAATACACATTGCAGACGACAAGAGACTTGTAAATTACCTTACCCTGCCCCACTCTTCTATTACAATCTCACTTTTCAGAGAAGAAAAGCCGCAGATAGCACTTTTTGGAGCAACCAGTATCGGAAGGGACCTCGCACCAAGAGTATCAAGTGCTTTAAATAGCGGATTGACTGCTGATTGCACTTCACTTGAAATTGGCAGCCATACAGACAACAAAGCAGGCAAAGAATACCAAAATTTATTATACCAGATTCGTCCTGCCTTCGGAGGAAATATTATTGCA